>NZ_JAAGPN010000292.1:0-9840 GCF_017104805.1 Paraburkholderia sp. Ac-20347
CACGCCCTTCGGGGTCGCACAGCAGCACCGGCATGCAGTCGGCGATCATCACCGTGCAGGCGATGCCAGGCTGATCCGTGACGCTCGCGTCCGCTTCGAGCGGCGTGCCTGCGCGCGCCGCCGCGAGCGCGTCGGCCGCATCCACCACGCGCGGACCGTGAATCTGCTTGAGCCACGCCGCCGGCACGCCCGCGTGCTCAAGCAGACGCGCGCGATTGGCTTCGACCTGATCGAGATCGTCGCCGGAACCGCGCCCGAGATTCATGCCGCCGGGCAGATCGACGCCCTCGCCGTTCGCGTCGCCATGCCCCGACTTCCAGCGCCCGAACGGCGGCTCGCTCACGCCGCCGTTACGCGTGGTGACGAAGGCGCGCACGCGCGGCGACGCACGCCAGTCCGGATGCAGCAGATCGGCGGCAGTCAGTTCCGGGCAGGTCGTCGTCATGCGGGCTTGTCTCCCTTCGTGTGATCGTCGTGATCGCTTTCGTCGTCGCTTTCGCCTTCGTCGTGCCCGTCATCCTCGTCGTCGTGGTCATCTGCGTAATCCTCTTCGTTACTGCCGATTACGTAACCCTCGTCGGTGTAGGCGCTGTCGAACATGTCGTCGAAGCCGTCTTCGTCCTCTTCCGCGCCGAAGCCGAGCGCCTCGATCAGCTCGTCCATGTCGTCCGGCACTTCGGCGCGCCACTGCATCGCGCGGCCCGTGACCGGATGGATGAGCCCGAGGCGCCAGGCGTGCAGCGCCTGACGCGCAAAGCCGTTGGGCAGCGCCGCGACCGAGCGCTTGCCGCGCGCGTGGCCATAGACCGGATCGCCGAGCAGCGGATGGCCGACAGCCGCGCAATGCACGCGAATCTGGTGCGTGCGGCCGGTCTCCAGATCGCAATGGATCGCGCTGACCGGCTGGTTGTGCCAGAGCGTCTTGTCGATGCGGCGGAAGTGCGTGCGCGCGGGTTTGCCCGACGCGCCCTTCACCACCGCCATGCGCGTGCGCTCGCGCGAATCGCGGCCGATCGGCGCGTCGATGGTGCCCGATTCGGCGATATTGCCCCAGACGAGCGCCAGATAGCGGCGCTTGACCGTGCGCGCCTGCAACTGGCGCACGAGGTCGGTCTGCGCCTCGAGCGTGCGCGCGACCACCATCAGCCCGGAAGTTTCCTTGTCGAGCCGGTGCACGATGCCCGCGCGCGGCAGCCCCGCCGCCGCTTCGCCGTAGCGATGCAGCAAGCCGTTGAGAATCGTGCCGCTCCAGTTGCCCGCCGCCGGATGGACGACGAGGCCCGCGGGCTTGTTGATGACGACGATCGCGTCATCTTCGTAAATAATTTCGAGCGGCACCGGCTCGGGCGTGAACGCGAGCTGCTCGGGCAGCAGGTCCGGCACGAGTTCGATCGTCGCGCCAAGCGGCACCGGCTGGCGCACCTTGGCCGGTTTGCCGTCGACCAGCACGCGCTGCGCCTCGATCCAGCTTTGCAGCCGGTTACGCGAAAATTCGGGGAAAACCTTGGCGAGCACCTTGTCGAGACGCTCACCCGCAAGCTCGTCGGGCACGTCGGCGCGACGCGCTTCCTGCTCTTTCTGAGCCTGACGCGTACGGGGCTTTCCCGCCGGAATACCGCCAGAAATAGCGCCTGAAGCCTCTTCGGAGACGTCTCCGATCAGGTCGTCGTCAAGCGCCTCATTGGCTGCTGCGGCATTGGGGTCATCGCCCAGGCTATAATCGCTGATGCTGTTTTGGGCGCCGGGAGCGCCGGCACCCGGAGTAACTGAACGGGTCATTGAGTCTGGGTCACCTGTGGACCTGAAGCTGGACTGGAAAATGCGAGCCTTGAACACGATTACGAAACTGGCCCAATATGCGGTGGCCCGGAACGCGGCACGAGCACAAACGCTCGGCAAGATTGGCAACGTCATTCGCATTGCCGCCTGCGGCGCTGCGATTGCCGCCGTTGCGGCCTGCCACGGCCTGCCGGAAAAGACCGACGAAACGGCAATGTGGAACAACAACAAATTATATACGGAGGCCCAGGACGCGCTGTCCGGCGGCGACTGGGGCAAGTGCGCGAAATATTTCGAGCAGCTCGAAGGTCGCGATCCGTTCGGCCACTTCGCCCAGCAGGCGCAGATCAACGTTGCCTACTGTAACTGGAAGGACAACGAGAACGACGCGGCCGACCAGGCGATCAACCGCTTCATCCAGCTGCACCCGGACCACCCGGACATCGCCTACGCGTACTATCTGAAGGGCATGATCCACTTCAACGACGACCTCGGTCTGTTCGGCCGCTTCTCCGGTCAGGACATGAGCGAGCGCGATCCGAAGTCGCTGCGCGAGTCGTATGACGCGTTCAAGGTGGTCGTCGACAAGTACCCGCAGAGCAAGTACGCACCCGACGCGGCGCAGCGCATGCGCTACATCGTGAACGCGCTGGCTTCGCACGAAGTGCACGCGGCCGACTACTACTATCGTCGCGGCGCTTACGTGGCGGCCATCAACCGCGCACAGCTCGCGATCACCGAGTACAAGAGCGCTCCGGCGATCGAAGACGCGCTGCACATCATGATGCTGTCGTACCAGAAGCTCGAGCAGCCGCAACTGGCCGACGACACGCGCCGCGTGCTCGCCGCCACGTTCCCGGACAGCCCGTACATCACGGGTCATGCGCGTCCGACCAAGGGCGACAACAAGTCCTGGTGGCAAGTCTGGTAAGCGCTTTTCAGCCACCGCGCCGGCCTTTAGCCCGGTCGTCGCGGCCTGAAACAAAAAACGCCACGGTTTCCGTGGCGTTTTTTTATGCCCTGGCGCAGATCAATCGCGCTCGAACAGGGCAATCGATTCGACGTGCGAGGTGTGCGGGAACATGTTGACCACGCCCGCGCCCTTGAGGCGATAACCGGCTTCGTTGACCAGCACGCCCGCGTCGCGCGCCAGCGTCGCCGGACTGCACGACACGTAGACGATGCGTTTGGGCAGCGGACCGTTGCCGCTCTGCGCGATCTCGGCGAGCGCCTGCGACACCGCGAACGCGCCTTCGCGCGGCGGATCGACCAGAAACTTGTCGAAATGGCCCAGCGCGCGGATATCGTCGGCGGTGACTTCGAACAGATTGCGGCAGGCGAACGACGTATGACCGTCGACGCCGTTGGCGCGCGCGTTTTCGAGCGCCCGCGTCGTCAGTTGCTCGCTGCCTTCGATGCCGACCACCTCGCGCGACAGACGCGCCAGCGGCAGCGTGAAGTTGCCGATCCCGCAGAACAGATCGAGCACGCGGTCGCCCGGCTCGGGCGCGAGCAGTCGCAGCGCGCGGCCCACGAGCACGCGGTTGATCTGATGATTGACCTGCGTGAAATCGGTCGGCTTAAACGGCATGCGGATGTCGAATTCCGGCAGCGTGTAGTCGAGCGGCGTATCGAGCGGATAGAACGGGAACACCGTTTCCGGACCCTTCGGCTGTAGCCAGAACTGCACATTGTGCTCGTCGGCGAATGCGCGCAGCAGATCTTCGTCGGCGGCCGTGATCGGTTCCAGGATGCGCAGCACGAGCGCCGTGACGCTCGAACCGACAGCCAGCTCGATCTGCGGCATGCGATCGCGAATCGACAGCCCTTCCACCAGCTTGCGCAGCGGCACCAGCATCGCCGAAACGTGCTGCGGCAGCACTTCACAACTCGTCATGTCGGCCACGTAGCTGCTCTTGCGCTCGTGGAAACCGACCAGCACGCCGCCCTTCTTCGGCACATTGCGCACGGTCAGGCGCGCGCGATAGCGATAGCCCCACGACGGCCCGTGGATCGGGCGGAACATCGTTTCCGAGCGCACTTTCGAGATGTGCTGAAGATTGTCTTCGAGCACGCGTTGCTTGACGGCGATCTGGGCGCGCACGTCCAGATGCTGCATCGAGCAGCCGCCGCATTTGCCGAAGTACGGACATTGCGGCTTGGTGCGGATCGCGCTTTCGCGCAGCACGCTTACGACTTCCGCCTGTTCGAACGTCGGCTTCTTGCGATAGCTCAGATACGTGACGCGTTCGCCCGGCAGTGCGCCCTCGACGAAGATCACCTTGCCCGGCTCGCCCGTTTCGGTGACGGTGCGGCCCACGCCGCGCGCCTCCATATCGAGCGATTCGATTTCGAGAATCGGGGCCTGAGCGACCGAGGCTTCCACGGCGGCGCGCTTGTCGGCGCGGCGTTCGCGCTTGCTGCGCTTCTTCGAGGGCGCGACGGGGAGCGCGCCGGCCTGAAGGGGCGCGGCGTGGAGCGTTTCGGCTTGAGGGTCGGGGGCAGCTTGGGACACCAGCGAATTCCTGACAGACAGTGGGGGGTGGATTTTTTTTGGGCGAAGGCGAGATTGTAGTCGATTCGGCGGCGGCGGCCTCATGCGCGCTGCGTCGCGCTGCACGGAAATCACACGAAACGACGCGATCTGCGCCTGCGCCGGTTCTGAAATCGGACCGCCGCGCTTTCAGATTGGTCTGATGCCCGTGACGGACGCCCGTCATTACGATGGTTCTTGCGACGTGCACCGATTTCCAGCGACGCCCATTAATACCCGTCGATACCCACCCGCAGACTCCACGCAGATATCCGCCAGACTCCGTTTTCGCCCCGCGTCTTCACTCGGCATTTCGGATTCCAGAATAGATCACCGATCCAGTTTCGGACTCATCTGATGGAAACGGCACGGCGTTCAGCGTACTTGTCGCAGACCCCATCACTATTTTCGACATCGCCATGAAAACCCTGCTTTGCTGCACACTCGCCGCCGCGGCGCTGGCACTCGCCGCCTGCTCCGCGCCAACGGCCAAACCGGAAACCGTCATGTCCACGGTCGCGCCCGGCATGACGCAAAACGACGTCATCAAGCGCGTCGGCCCGCCCGACCGCTTCTACGGCGAAAGCGGCAACGAATGCTTCCAGTATGCGCTCGGCAAATACGGCGATGTGCCGTTCGCCATCTATTTCAAACGCCAGACGGTGATCGCAACCGCGCGCGCGAGCTGCGATCCGGCACAGGTCCGCGCGTTGGCGGGGCCGGCCGTCGCCTGGCATTCGACCGACTACAGCGTCACGCGCCGCTGATCCGCGCGACGCAGGCGTATTTTCTGCGCGGCTTCCTGCACGATACTGTTTCGATCCTCTCATCGCGCAATCGCCGGAGCCCGCCATGAAACTCGTGAGCTGGAACGTGCAGTGGGGCCGCAATGCGTCGGGCATCGTCGATCTCGCGCGCACCGTGCGCGAAGCTCGGCAACTTGCCGACTTCGACGTGCTCTGTCTGCAGGAAATCACGCGCGGTTTTCACGCGCTACCAGGCGGTCCGAGCGACGATCAATTTGCGGAACTCGCCGCACTGCTGCCGGGCTTCACCGTGATCGAGGCAATCGGCGCCGATCTGCCCCCGGTGTCCGTACACGCAGGTCAATCCGCCGCAAAACGGCGGCAGTTCGGCAATGCGCTCGCGACGCGGCTGCCTGTCGCGCAGGTGTTCCGGCACCTGCTGCCCTGGCCCGCCGACGAGGCCGCGCCGTCGATGCAGCGCGTGGCGCTCGAGGCCGTCCTCGATGTTTCGGGCGCGACGACCGCGGGCGGCGCGCTGCGCATCCTCGTGACCCATCTGGAGTTTTATTCGGAGCGCCAGCGGCTCGCACAGGTGGAGGAATTACGCCGCTTGCAGCACGAAGCCGCCGGACACGCGGCGCAGCCCGCGCCGGCTGAAAACGCCGATGGGCCGTTCGCGCGCACCGCCCGGCCCGTGAGCGCGATCGTCTGCGGCGATTTCAACAGCGAATGGAATAGCGCGGCGTACCGGCGCATGCTGGCGCCGATCGACGACAGCCCGGCCTTTATCGACGCCTGGGCCGCCCTGCACCCGGGCGCGACGCCGCCGCCCACGGCAGGCGTCTACGACACGCAGCAATGGCCGGACGGACCGATCAGCTGCGACTTCGTGTTCGTCACGGAAGATTTGAGCGCGCGTCTCACGCGCTGCGAGTTCGACGGCGCGACGCAGGCGTCGGATCATCAGCCCGTCGTGCTCGAAATCGACTGATCCCGAGTACGAACGTGCGCCGCACCGACTTACTCGGCGTCGCCGAACGCCTTCAGATATTCGTCCCAGTGCGGCGCCGTTTCGGCCGCGAGCGACTGCTTCACGAAGGTGATTTCATCCGCATATTCACGCTCGCTGAAGCCGCCACGCATCATCTGAAAGCGGCAGTAAAGCAGATACGTATTGACCACGTCCGTTTCGCAGTAATTGCGGATTTCCTCGATCTGGCCCGCCTGGAACGCCGTCCAGACCTGGCCGCCATCCATGCCGAGCTTGCCCGGGAAGCCGCACAGCTTCGCGAGCGCGTCGAGCGGCGCGTTGGCGCGCGCCTGGTACATCGCGAGCAGGTCCATCAGGTCGGTGTGACGCGAGTGATAGCGGCTAATGTAGTTGTTCCACTTGAACTCGCGGTCCGCATCGCCCATTTCCCAGTAGCGCACCGCGCGAATGCCGTGCACCAGCGCGCGGTAATGCAGCACGGGCAGATCGAAGCCGCCGCCGTTCCAAGACACCAGTTGCGGCGAATACTTTTCGATGGTGCGATAGAACGAGTCGATCAGCTTGGCCTCGCCGTCGCCGGGCGTGCCGAGCGAGCGCACGCGAAAGCCCTGGCCATCGCGGAACACACAGGAAATCGCGGCCACGCGCTGCAGATGATGCGGCAGGAAATCGCTGCCGGTCTTCTCGCGGCGCGCGGCGAACGCGTGTTCGGCCACTTCGGTGTCGCTGAGCGTGGCGGGCAGATCTTCGAGACGGCGAATGCCGTCCACATCGGGAATCGTCTCGATGTCGAATACGAGTACAGGTGTCATACGGGATAGCAGCGCGGAAACGGCGCGGACCGCCCGCGCCGAATGGGTTGTTCTGGGTGAGTCGGGCTTAGAGAACGGCGTCCTTGCGCACGCCGTTCGAAGCGAAAAAGCGTTTGAGGCGCACCAGCGCTTCCTGCTGGATCTGCCGCACGCGCTCACGCGTGAGGCCCATTTCGTCGGCCAGTTCTTCGAGTGTGGCCGGTTCGATATGGTTCAGGCCAAAGCGCCGCTCAATGACGTGACGATGTTTGTCCGACAAACGGCCGAGCCATGCGCGCGTGAGCGTTTCCAGTTCGCGATGCTGCACTTCGGCATCGGGCGACTGGCTCTGGTCGTCGGACAGCAGATCGAGCAGGCTGCTCGCGGGATCGAGATCGAGCGGAGCGTCGAGCGAGGCCGTATGCTCGTTGAGCGCGAGGATGTCGGTGACTTCCTCGGTGGTCTTGCCCGTCAGATAGGCGATGTCGTCGATGCTCGCGTCGCGCCGTTCCGACGCCGCGTTGGTGTTCATCGAATTCTTCTCCAGATGGCGCTTGGCGCGCAGCACCTGGTTGAGTTCGCGGATCACGTGCACGGGCAGGCGCACCGTGCGTGCCTGGTTCATGATCGCGCGCTCGATACTCTGACGGATCCACCAGGTGGCGTAGGTAGAAAACCGGAAGCCGCGCGTAGGATCGAACTTCTCGATCGCGTGCATGAGACCGAGGTTGCCTTCCTCGATGAGATCGAGCAAAGGCACGCCGCGATTCAGATAACCTTTCGCAATGCTCACGACGAGACGCAAATTGCGCTCGATCATGACCTGACGCGCCTCGAACTCGCCGGCCTTGGCCAGACGCGAGTAGCGCTGCTCCTCCTCGACGGTCAGCAGCGGCTTGACGCTGATCCGGTTCAGATAATGCTGGATGGTGTCGGCCGTGAGCTCGGCCTGAAGGATGGCGCGAAAATCGTCGGCGTCCGAGGGCGCAGCGCCCTCTTCGCCTTCGCGGCTGCTGCTTTCTTCGGAGCCCGATTCACGCTCTTCGCGTTCCTCGCGCTCCTCGAAATCGCGCTCCTCGTCGTCGGCCGCCTGCGCGCCGTCCTCCACCGAAACCTGGGCGGCTTGACTGTCAGACTCGGCTTGCTGCAGACGGCGCTTCGATTTCGGCATGGTCGGCTCGCTTTATTGCGGCGGCAAGTACTTCAGTGGGTCGACGGGCTTGCCCTGACGGCGTACTTCGAAATGCAGCATCACGCGATCGGAGTCAGTATTGCCCATTTCGGCAATTTTCTGTCCCTTGGTGACCGCATCGCCCTCTTTTACCATCAAAGCCCGGTTGTGTGCGTACGCTGTCAAAAACGTGGCGTCATGCTTGATGATAATGAGATTGCCGTATCCGCGCAGCCCATTTCCGGCATAAACCACGCGGCCATCGCCTGCTGCCTTGACCGGATCGCCTGCTGCGCCGCCGATATTGATGCCCTTGTTCTTCGAATCATCGAAGCCGTTGAGCAACGGACCGCGCACCGGCCACGCGAGCGCGATGCTGCCGCCCGGCGCTGCGGCCATGTCGCCCGTGCTGGCAGCGGGCGGCACGGCGGCTTGCGGCGCCGACGTGGCATTCGCACCCGAACCGATCATCGGCGGCATGGCAGCCTGCGAGCCCGGCGGCGGCGAAGCCGCCATGCCCGGCACCGGTGCGGTCACGACGCCCGGCGTGTAGGCCGCAGCATTGCTCGCACCCGGCGGCACGACACGCAACAACTGATCCACCTCAATCTGGTTCGGATTGGTGAGGTTGTTCCACGTCGCGATGTCGCGATAGTTCTGACCGTTTTCGAGCGCAATCCTATAGAGAGTGTCGCCCGGCTTCACCCGGTAATATCCCGGAGGCGGCGGCCCGAGCGGCACCGGCGGCTGCGCGCCGGCCGTGCCGAGCGGTGCGGTGCGGTCCACGACGGGCGCGTTGTCGAGACGCGTCGCGCAGGCCGTCAGGAGACAGAGCGCGATGACCGAGGCACTGCGTTGGGCCGCGGTCAGGTCGATATTCAAGCGTTTTCTTTGCATCGCGCGCAACATACTCATCGGTTTCAGATCACTCCGGATTTTAAAGGGACAAAGAAAACGCGATCAAGCCGCGACTCCCGCCATTGCGCCGGACCCGTGCGCTCTACCAGCGTGAGCACCTGAGTCTGTTCGTCCTGCTCCGCAACCGGCGCCACGAGCCGGCCGCCGATGGCGAGCTGCTCGAGCAGCGCCTGGGGCACGTCGAAGCCCGCGGCGGCGATCACAACCGCGTCGAACGGCGCCGCCGACGGCAAACCGAGCCGTCCGTCGCCGTAATGCAAGCGGATGTTCGGGATGCGCAGCGGACGCAGGTTCGTCTTCGCGCGCTCGTATAACGGCTTGATGCGTTCAATCGAATACACATCGCGTGCGATCCGGCTCAAGACCGCGGCCTGATAGCCGCAGCCCGTGCCGATTTCGAGCACGCGGTCGAGCTCCCGGCCCGCGCCCGCGAGTTCCAGCATGCGGGCGACGACCGAGGGCTTCGAGATGGTCTGGTGATGACCGATCGGCAGCGCCGCATCTTCGTAAGCCTGAGCCGCGAGGCCCGGATCGACGAACATGTGGCGCGGCACGGTCGCGAGCGCCTGCAGCACGCGCGGATCGGTCACGCCATTGGCACGCAGGCGTTCGACCATGCGTTCGCGCACCCGTTCCGAAGTCAGCGCAAGTGCACCGTTGAGCGCAACGCCCGGCGCACCGGCGCTGGGCGTCACGTGCGGCCGCGCCTGCACCGCCGTGTGCGGCTGAGACGGCCTGGCAGACGGCGCCGACGCCCCTTGAAATGATTGCGCGGAACGCGTGCCGAGATCGGCGCGCGGCTTGGCCGACGCGCTGCCCAGCGAACTCCCCGACGAACTACCGGAAAGATGACCAGGATGCGCGGACTTGCGCGCGGGCGAAGCCGCGCTGTGCGCGGCGCCCGGCGGCTT
>NZ_JAAGPN010000293.1:0-9836 GCF_017104805.1 Paraburkholderia sp. Ac-20347
CCGCGCGCCCGCCGGCTGCCGGCGCGGCGCCACAGCGGCCTCGCGGACCTCGCCCGGTCCGCCCCCATAACCGAGTTGATCACCCGAATGATGAATCCGATTTCCCTTATCTGCATCCTGGCCGGCGTCGGCCTGAATGCCTGTGCGCAACTGTTGCTGAAAGCCGGTGTCAATGCCGTTGGACACTTCGAATTCAGCCGTGCGAACATCCTGCCCATCGGCTGGAAGCTCGCCACGCAGTTGCCGATCATCGGCGGACTCACCTGCTACGTGTTCAGCGTGGTCGTGTGGATCGTGGGCCTCTCGCGCGTCGACGTCTCGATCGCCTACCCGATGCTCTCGCTCGGCTACGTGGTCAACGCGTTCGCGGCCTGGTATCTGTTCGGCGAAGTGATGAGCGTGCAGCGCCTCGTCGGCATCGGCATCATTCTGATCGGCGTGGTCGTGCTGGCGCGCAGCTGATCGGCGCAACCTGGCCATCCGCCATTTCGAAGCCATATCGAAGCAAATCGTAAGGTCGGCGGCGCATGCTTCGCGCCGCCACAGCCTCACTCACTATCTGACGTTCTGACGAGCCAAGCCCTCATGACCCAGTCATCCGCGCAGTCCTCCGTTCCGTTCCTCCCGTTCGTCAAACCCGAGATCGACGAGGAAACCATTCAGGGCGTCGTCGACGTGCTCCGCTCGGGCTGGATCACGACCGGCCCGCAGAACCAGGCATTCGAAGCCGCGCTGTCCGAGTATTGCGGCGGCCGTCCGGTGCGCACCTTCAACTCGGGTACGGCGACGCTGGAGATCGGTCTGCGCATCGCGGGCGTCGGTCCCGGCGACGAAGTCATCACCACGCCGGCCTCGTGGGTGTCCACGAGCAACGTGATCTACGAAGTGGGCGCGACGCCCGTGTTCGCCGACATCGACCCGCTCACGCGCAACATCGACCTCGACAAGCTCGAAGCCGCCATCACGCCGCGCACCAAGGCGATCATTCCGGTGTTCCTCTCGGGCCTGCCCGTCGACATGGACCGCCTCTACGCGATCGCCCGCCAGCACAAGCTGCGCGTGATCGAGGACGCCGCCCAGGCGTTCGGCGCGAGCTGGAACGGCAAGCGCATCGGCGAACTCGGCGACATCGTCTCGTTCAGCTTCCACGCGAACAAGAACCTCACGGCGATCGAAGGCGGCGCGCTCGTGCTCAACAACGAGGACGAAGCGGAACTCGCGCGCAAATACCGGCTGCAGGGCATCACGCGCACGGGCCTCGACGGCATGGACTGCGACGTGCTCGGCGGCAAGTACAATCTCACGGACGTGGCCGCGCGCGTGGGCCTCGGCCAGCTCAAGCACATCGAGCGTTTCACGCTGCAGCGCCGCAATCTCGCGAAGGCGTATTTCGCGGGCTTCGAAGGCGGCGCGGCCGTGAAGCTCGGCATGGGCCTGCCGCACGCCGACTTCGCGAACAGCAACTGGCACATGTTCCAGATCACCCTGCCGCTCGAAAAGCTCACGCTCACGCGCGCGGAATTCATGGAACAGCTCAAGGAACGCGGGATCGGTTCGGGCGTGCACTACCCGGCCATCCACCTGTTCACGCTCTATCGCGAGCGCGGTTTCCGTGCGGGCATGTTCCCGCACGCCGAGCGGTTCGGCGCGACCACGGTCACGCTGCCGCTCTTCACGCTGATGACGGAAGCGGACGTCGCGCGCGTATGCCGCGCCGTCAACGACATCTGCACGCAGTTCGCGAAGTAAGCATCGCCAGCAAGTACCTGCACGGAGTGGGCGCTGTTCGGCCAATCGCGCCCGCCCCGCCAGCCGTACACTGTCGTGCAACACGGATTACCCCAACGGAAAAGACGCACACATGAGTCAAACGGAACAACGCACCTTGACCCCGGAAACGCCGGAAGTCTCGGTCATCATTCCGGTCTACAACGAGGAAGCCGGACTGGCCGCGCTGTTCGCGCGCCTGTACCCGGCGCTCGACAAGCTCGGCACCTCGTACGAAGTCATCTTCATCAACGACGGCAGCCGCGACCGCTCCGCCGCGATGCTCGCCGAGCAGTTCCGCGCGCGCCCGGACACCACGCGCGCGATCCTGCTCAACGGCAACTACGGCCAGCACATGGCGATTCTCGCGGGCTTCGAGCAGTCGCGCGGCGAGATCGTCATCACGCTCGACGCCGACCTGCAGAATCCGCCCGAGGAAATCGGCAAGCTGGTCGAGAAGATGCGCGAAGGCTACGACTACGTGGGCACGATCCGCATGCAGCGCCAGGACAGCCTGTGGCGCCGCAAGGCTTCGCAGGCCATGAACCGGCTGCGCGAGCGCATCACGCGCATCAAGATGACGGACCAGGGCTGCATGCTGCGCGCCTACAACCGTCATATCGTCGATACGATCAACCGTTGCGGCGAAATCAACACCTTCATTCCGGCGCTCGCGTACACCTTCGCGCAGAACCCGGTCGAAGTCGACGTCGCGCACGAAGAGCGCTTCGCGGGCGAGTCGAAGTACTCGCTCTATAGCCTGATCCGACTGAACTTCGACCTCGTCACGGGCTTCTCGGTCGTGCCGCTGCAATGGCTGTCGTTCATCGGCGTGATTCTTTCGCTGGGCTCGGCGGGCCTGTTCGTGCTGCTGCTGATCCGCCGCTTCATCATCGGCGCGGAAGTGCAAGGCGTGTTCACGCTGTTCGCCATCACGTTCTTCCTGCTCGGCGTGATCATCTTCGCGCTCGGCCTGCTCGGCGAGTACATCGGCCGTATTTATCAGCAGGTGCGCGCGCGTCCGCGCTATCTGGTGCAGACGATTCTCGAAGCGCGCAACGGTCGCGAAGTGGTCGAAGTGCCGCGTCAGGACGTCGTGCAGGCCGTGCAGACCGCGCTGAATCCTGTCGGCGCCGCGAACCAGAACGTCAACCCGAACGGCGGCGCCAACGGTGGCAACAACGTCGACCAGGAAGCCGGTCAGGACGCACGCCACGGAGCCCAGTCATGAAAGCGCGCGCCGTCGTCTTCGCGTATCACAACGTCGGGGTGCGCTGCCTGCAGGTGCTGCTCGCGCGCGGCGTGGACGTGGCGCTCGTCGTCACGCACGAAGACAGCCCGACCGAAAACATCTGGTTCGGCAGCGTGAAGTCGGTGGCCGAGGAACACGGCATCGACGTCATCACGCCCGCCGATCCGAAAAGCCCCGAGCTGCGCGCCGCGATCGCCGCCGCCAGGCCCGACTTCATCTTCTCGTTCTACTACCGCCACATGTTGCCGGTCGATCTGCTCGCGCTCGCCGCGCGCGGCGCCTACAACATGCACGGCTCGCTGCTGCCGAAGTATCGCGGCCGCGTGCCGACCAACTGGGCGGTGATCAAGGGCGAAACGGAAACCGGCGCGACGCTGCACGAGATGGCCGCGAAGCCCGACGCGGGCGCGATCATCGCGCAGACGCCGGTGCCGATCCTGCCCGACGACACGGCGGCGATGGTCTTCGACAAGGTGACGGTGGCCGCCGAGCAGACGCTCTGGCGCGTGCTGCCCGCCCTCGTCGCGGGCGAAGCGCCGCACCTGCCGAACGATCTGTCGCAAGGCAGCTACTACGGCGGACGCAAGCCCGAAGACGGCCGGCTCGACTTCTCGCAGAGCGCGCAGGACGTCTACAACCTGATCCGCGCAGTCGCGCCGCCGTACCCGGGCGCGTTCACGGATATCGGCGAGCATCGCTTCGTGATCGCGCGCGCGCGGCTGGTGCGCCCCGGCACGCAAGACGCCGAAAGCGTGCGCGCCCTCGCCGGATTGCCCGCCGGCATCCACGTAAGCGATAATGCGCTTTTCGCCGTTTGCGGCGACGGCCGCGCCATCGCGATTCACGAACTGCGGCACGCACCGAATCTGGAACACGGCGGTCAAGAGACCGTCGTCACGCCCGCCGCGTTCTCCGACCTCATTTCATCTGTCCCCCGTCCATGAAAAAAGTTCTGATCCTGGGTGTCAATGGCTTCATCGGCCATCACCTCTCCAAGCGCATCCTCGAGACCACGGACTGGGAAGTGTTCGGCATGGACATGCAGACGGACCGCCTCGGCGATCTGGTCAAGCATGAGCGCATGCACTTCTTCGAAGGCGACATCACGATCAACAAGGAGTGGGTCGAGTATCACGTCAAGAAGTGCGACGTGATCCTGCCGCTGGTCGCCATCGCCACGCCGGCCACCTACGTGCAGCAGCCGCTGCGCGTGTTCGAACTCGACTTCGAGGCGAACCTGCCGATCGTGCGTTCGGCGGTCAAGTACCGCAAGCACCTTGTCTTCCCGTCGACCTCCGAGGTCTACGGCATGTGCTCGGACGAGCAGTTCGACCCGGACGCGTCGGCCCTCACCTACGGCCCGATCAACAAGCCGCGCTGGATCTACGCGTGCTCGAAGCAGCTGATGGACCGCGTGATCTGGGGCTACGGCATGGAAGGCCTGAACTTCACGCTGTTCCGTCCGTTCAACTGGATCGGCCCGGGCCTCGACTCGATCTACACGCCGAAGGAAGGTTCGTCGCGCGTCGTGACGCAGTTCCTCGGCCACATCGTGCGCGGCGAGAACATCAGCCTCGTCGACGGCGGCGCGCAAAAGCGTGCGTTCACCGACATCGACGACGGCATCGAAGCGCTGATGAAGATCATCGACAACAAGGACGGCGTCGCCTCGGGCAAGATCTTCAACATCGGCAACCCGACCAACAACTTCTCGGTGCGCGAACTCGCGCACAAGATGCTGGCGCTCGCTGCCGAATTCCCCGAGTACGCGGAAACGGCGAAGAAGGTCCAGCTGGTCGAAACGTCGTCGGGCGCGTACTACGGCGCGGGCTACCAGGACGTGCAGAACCGCGTGCCGAAGATCGACAACACGATGCAGGAACTCGGCTGGGCGCCGAAGTCGACCTTCGACGAAGCGCTGCGCAAGATCTTCGAAGCGTATCGCGGCCATGTCGGCGAAGCGCGCGCGCTCGTCGAACAGCAGCAAGCGTAACGCCGGGGACAACGCCACTTGGCCCGCATCGTTCTCAAGATCGACGTCGACACGCTGCGCGGCACGCGTGAAGGCGTGCCGAATCTCGCGCGCATCTTCGACCGCTACAAGGCGCGCGCGACGTTCCTGTTCAGCCTCGGCCCGGACCATACGGGCTGGGCGCTGCGCCGCGTGTTCCGTCCGGGCTTTCTGAAGAAGGTCTCGCGCACCTCGGTGGTCGAGCATTACGGCATCCGCCAGCTGATGTACGGCGTGTTGCTGCCCGGCCCCGACATCGGCGTGGAAGCGGCCGCGCAGATGCGCGCGATCCACGAAGCCGGCTTCGAGTGCGGCATCCACACGTGGGACCACGTCTACTGGCAGGACAACGTGCGCACGCGCGACGCGCAATGGACCGCGCGTCAGATGCAGAAAAGCTACGACCGCTTCACGCGCATCTTCGGCACGCCGCCCGTCACGCACGGCGCGGCAGGCTGGCAGATGAACGAGTCGGCATTCGAGCAGATCGACACCTGGGGCATGCAGTACGCCTCGGACGGGCGCGGCCATTCGCCCTACCGTCCGGTCGTGAACGGCCGCACGCTCAACCACGTGCAGATGCCCACCACGCTGCCCACGCTCGACGAAGTGCTGGGCGTCGATGGCGTGGATACGGACACCGTCGCCGCGTGGATGCTCAAGCTCACGGAAAACAATCCGCACGATCAGGTGTTCACGCTGCACGCGGAACTCGAAGGCCAGAAGCTCGCGCCCGTGTTCGAACAGCTGCTCGCGGGCTGGCGCGCACAGGGCCACACGTTTGCCACGATGGGCGACTACCATGCGACGCTGGACCCGGATTCGCTGCCATCGTACCCTGTCACCTGGGGCGAGATCGCGGGCCGTTCCGGCCAGTTGATCGTACAGCCCGACTGAACCCCGCCGCCCGCGCCGCCGCGCCTGTCTTCGCGCACGCAGCCCATGCCGCTAGCACGGCGCCGCGAGCGGCACACACCGTCCCGGCCGGCGCCCGCGCCGCCCCCGCGCCAGCCAATAACAAAGGGAGAGCCACGTGCCTGACGTGACCATCGCTGTCGACCAACCCGTTCCCGACTTCACCGCGCCCGCCACGGGCGGCGACTTCACGCTCTCGAGCCTCAAGGGCAAGAAGGTCGTCCTCTACTTCTATCCGAAAGACAACACGCCGGGCTGCACGCGCGAAGGCATGGAATTCCGCGACCTGTTCGCGAAGTTCAAGAAGGCCGGCGCCACGATCGTGGGCGTCTCGCGCGACAGCGTGCGCTCGCACGACAACTTCAAGGCCAAGCTCGAACTGCCGTTTACCTTGGTATCGGATGGCGACGAAGCGCTCTGCTCGCTCTTCGGCGTCATCAAAATGAAGAAAATGTATGGCAAAGAAGTGCGTGGAATCGAGCGCTCCACCTTCCTCATCGACGCCGACGGCGTGCTGCGCCGCGAGTGGCGTGGCCTCAAGGTTCCGGGCCACGTCGAGGAAGTTCTGGAGGCTGTACAAGCGCTTTGAGGCGCGTTATATTGGGCTGCAATGAGTGCCTGTCCAACCCATTTTTTGATGCATTGCAGCGGTCTCGCAACCGGTCACGTCGTGGCCGGAAATGCGCTTCCGGGGCAGCGTGTCAGCACAGCAGTCAAGCCGCTTGCCTCGTCAGTCGGGGCGGCGGCTTTTTTGTTGGCCTTTCTGTTGAATGTCACTCCCTCCACGCCGCGCCGGCGTAGCGACCCGGTGCGCGTCAACGTCAAGGAGCCGATCGAAAAACAGGCGAACCGGCATTTTCAGACCTGAGCGCGCACCCAGCGCGGTCACGGCGGCGGCCCACCCGGCTGTCCGCACGCGCCGCCCGAAAGCGCACCTTACTGGGTAACCCCGCGACCACTCGACCCGATTTTTTCGAGGGACACCATGCCTTTGCCTACTCCCCCCAGCAAGCTCGGCAACCTGCTGCCGCCCGAGGAATACAAGGCGCGCGCGAAGCCCTCGCGCAGCACCCGCAAAGCAGCGGGTGAGAACGACGCCGCCGATGTTGCCTCGGAACTTGCCAACGACGCGACCGCCTATGGTGCGGCAAGCGTCGCCGAACCGATGACCGAGGCCGCGAACGCCGCGACCACGCTGCGCACCGTGCCGCTGCCTTCCGCCAGCGCCGAACTCGCCGCGCTCGAACCCGTCGCGCCGGCCCCCGCACGAAAACGCAAACAGACCGCCGCGTTGCTGCAGCCGCTCCAGGCTCATGCGACGCCGGCCGCCGAAGCGCCCGTTGCGCGCAGCGGCAAACAACCCGCCGCGAAAACCTCGGGCGGCACGACCGCACCGGCCACGCGCGGCAGCACGAAAAAACGCGTGCATCCGGAAGAAGCCGTCGAAGTCCAGAAGCTGTTCGTGCTCGACACCAACGTGCTGATGCACGACCCGACCTGCCTGTTCCGTTTCGAGGAACACGACGTCTATCTGCCGATGATGACGTTGGAAGAACTCGACAACCACAAGAAAGGCATGTCGGAAGTCGCGCGCAACGCGCGTCAGGTCAGCCGCACGCTCGATCAGCTCGTGGCGAACGCGGGCCCGATCTCGGAAGGCATTTCGCTCGCGCGCCTCGGCAGCCGCGAAGCTCTCGGCCGCCTGTATTTCCAGACCACGCTCACGCACATCGATCCGGTCGACGGCCTGCCCGAAGGCAAAGCCGACAACCAGATTCTCGGCGTGGTGCGCGCGCTGCAACGCGACCGGCCGGACCGCCTCGTCGTGCTGGTGTCGAAAGACATCAACATGCGTATCAAGGCGCACGCGCTCGGCCTGCCCGCCGAAGACTACTTCAACGACCAGGTTCTCGAAGACAAGGACCTGCTCTACTCGGGCATCCGCGCGCTGTCGCAGGACTTCTGGGCGAAGCACGCCAAGGGCATGGAGTCCTGGCAGGACACCAAGACCGGCACCACGTACTACCGCGTGACCGGGCCCGAGTGCGCGTCGATGCTCGTCAACGAGTTCGTCTATCTCGAGCCGCAGAACGGCGAGCCCGCGTTCCACGCGATCGTGCGCGAGCTCAACGGCAAGACGGCGCTGCTGCAGACGCTGCGTGACTACGGCCACCACAAGAACAACGTGTGGGGCATCACGGCGCGCAACCGCGAGCAGAATTTCGCGCTGAACCTGCTGATGAATCCGGACATCGACTTCGTCACGCTGCTCGGCCAGGCCGGTACCGGCAAGACGCTCGTCGCGCTTGCGGCGGGCCTCGCGCAGGTGCTCGACGACAAGCGCTACAACGAGATCATCGTGACGCGCGCGACGGTGCCGGTCGGCGAGGACATCGGCTTCCTGCCGGGCACGGAAGAGGAAAAGATGCAGCCGTGGATGGGTGCCTTCGACGACAACCTCGAAGTGCTCCAGAAGACCGACGACGCCGCCGGCGAATGGGGCCGCGCCGCGACCCAGGAGCTGATCCGTTCGCGCCTGAAGGTCAAGAGCATGAACTTCATGCGCGGCCGCACCTTCGTCGACAAGTATCTGATCATCGACGAGGCGCAGAACCTGACGCCCAAGCAGATGAAGACGCTCGTGACGCGCGCGGGCCCCGGCACGAAGATCGTGTGCCTCGGCAACATCGCGCAGATCGACACGCCGTATCTGACCGAAGGCAGCTCGGGTCTGACCTACGTGGTCGACCGTTTCAAGGGCTGGGCGCATAGCGGGCACGTGACGCTGGCGCGCGGCGAGCGTTCGCGTCTGGCCGATTACGCTTCGGACATTCTCTAAAACGCTCCGGCGGCGCGGTTTTTTCACCGCGCCACGTCTGTTGCGTCGTACCTGAAAGGACCGCATCCGGATCGCCGGATGCGGTCCTTTTTTCTTGCGCGTCGCCCGCGCCCACGGGCGTTTTGGCCCTTCGCGGCGTGCCGAACCCGCAACAGATCGCCCGCGAACTTCAAGTAATTCTTGAAGAATTCTTGCCGAAGCCGTGTCCCACGGGCTACCATCCGCTCATTACCGGTTTTCCCCAATGGCGGACGCGCGTCGTTCGCCGTCCGCTTTTCATGCGTCGACTCTGGCTTCCGTTGCTGATCGTGATGTTCCTTGCGGCGTGTTCGAGCGCGCCGCAGAAGGTGTCGCGCGGCGGCGGATCGAGCGGCGGCTACGCCTGGCGCACCAAGCCGCCCGGCTTTCCCAATTTCGTCGACCACAGCATCGGCCGCGAGGAAATCTCGATCCAGGCGATGGGTCTCGTCGGCATTCCCTATCGCTGGGGCGGCAATACGCCCGATAGCGGCTTCGATTGCAGCGGTCTCGTGAAATACGTGTTCGCGCGCGCCGCGTCGGTCGATCTGCCGCGCACCACGGCCGACATGAGCCAGCGCGGCGAGTCGATCGAGCCGGACGAAATCGCGGCCGGCGACCTCGTGTTCTTCAACACCACCGGGCGGCCGCACTCGCATGTGGGCATTTACGTGGGCAATCTGCGCTTCGTGAATGCGCCGTCGACGGGCGGCACCGTGCGGCTCGACTATCTGACCAATCCCTACTGGGCGAAGCATTTCGACGGCATCCGCCGCATGGCGCCGCCCAAACGCGCGCCGAGCACGCCGTTCGATACGCCGACTTACGAGGCGGCGACGCCTGCTCCGGTCGCGCCGGCCGCAAGCGTGGCGGTTGCCGCGCCTGCGGCTCGCGTCAGTGCTGCAGCGGTGGATCAGCGTCGCCTGACGAGCACGCCGCCAACTACCTACACGAATACGGCGGCGATACCTGCATCGCCCGCGCCGCAGGCCGCGTCCGCCGACGCCTTCGAGCCGCCGCCCGCCGCGATGGGC
>NZ_JAAGPN010000027.1:0-54710 GCF_017104805.1 Paraburkholderia sp. Ac-20347
GGTCGCCGATGCCGCCGTGCGACGAAGGCGTATTCACGAGCACACGCGACGTCTTCAAACGTTTGCCGAACAGCGCGACGCGATCACGCTGATTGTCCTGATCCGTATACAGCACCGACGTGTGGCCGATGCCGCCGAGTTCGACGAGCGCTTCGGCAATTTCCACCGCATGAGCAAAGTCGCGCGCGCGATACATGGCGAGCGTCGGCGACAATTTCTCGTGGGCAAAAGGTTCGTCTTCGCCGTATGACGTGACTTCCGCGATCAGGATCTTCGTGTTCTCGGGCACGCTCACGCCCGCGATATCCGCAATGGTCACTGCCGATTGCCCGACGATATCGCCGTTGAGCCGGCCGCCGACGATCAGGAAAGTGCCCACCGCGCCCGCTTCTTCCGGCGACAATATATGCGCGCCCGACTTCGCGAAGCGCTCGCGCACCGCGTCATAGATTTCATCCACGACGATCACCGATTGCTCCGACGCGCACACCACGCCGTTGTCGAATGTCTTCGACATCAGGATCGAGGCGACCGCGCGCTTGATGTCGCTGGTTTCGTCGATGACGGCGGGCGTATTGCCCGCGCCCACGCCAATGGCCGGTTTGCCCGACGAGTACGCGGCCTTCACCATGCCTGGGCCGCCCGTCGCGAGAATCAGGTTGATGTCGTCGTGCGTCATCAGGTGATCGGAGAGTTCGGCAGTCGGTGCATCGATCCAGCCGATGATATCGGCGGGGGCGCCTGCTGCAACCGCGCCTGCGAGCACGATGCGCGCGGCTTCACAGGTCGAGCGTCGCGCACGCGGATGCGGGCTGAAAATAATACCGTTGCGCGTCTTCAGCGCAATCAGCGCCTTGAAGATCGCCGTGGAGGTGGGATTCGTGGTCGGCACGATCGCGCAAACGAGCCCGACCGGTTCCGCAATCGTCATCGTGCCCGCGCTTTCATCGACGGCAATCACATCGCAGGTCTTTTCGTCTCGCCAGGCGTTGTAAATGTATTCCGACGCGAAGTGATTCTTGATGACCTTGTCTTCGAGCACGCCCATTCCCGTCTCTTCCACCGCCATGCGTGCAAGGGAAATGCGTGCTTCGGACGCGGCGAGCGCAGCGCTGCGAAAGATTTCATCGACTTTCTTCTGCGGGAAAGTGGCGAATATTTCCTGCGCTTTTTTCACGCGCGCAATCAGGGAGTCGAGCTCCGTCCTGCTGGCGACGAACATAGACAATCCTCACAAATGATGCAACACGGCCCGGCTGGCCGTGCTTCTGCAAATCTTCAACTGGCGATTTCGGCGCTCACAATCGCTATCAATATGTTGGCGCTAGACACCGAGATCGCGCGGCATATTGGTGCGCCACAATTGCATGACGGTCTCGAGCGAGGTGGTGCCGAAATCCATGTCCGAGAACATTTCCTTGACGGCGAATCCAATGTCGAGATCGCCTTCGAGCACGATCCGCCGGCTATAAAACAGCGTGTCGAAAGGCGTTTCGCCGCCGATCACCGAGCGAAAGTCCTCGAACGTCGCGCTCATTTTGAGGTCGACTTCGCCGGGCTCCGGGAGCGCTTCGAATACGCCATCGCTGACCGCGAAATCGAAACGCACGCCGATGTCGGCGACCTGCGCCTGCAGCGCGCGACCTTCGAGCAGCGAGAGCGTTTTCGCGGGGATATCGTGCCGCAGGGTTTTATTCAGCACGTTGACGAGCGCTTCGGAGCCGGGAAGCGTCGGCATGCACGACAACATGCCGCCGAGCGCGACCGAAATGCGATAAAGATAGTCATTCATACGGCGAGCCTTTCTGGATATCGATCATGTCTGGACCTCGTGCTGCGAGTGCTTGATGCGCCGTTACGTCGCCCGTTGCCACGTGGGGTTTTTTTATCCACGCGGCAACGGGCGAATTTCCAGCGCCTGAAGCACGCCGGAAATTCACGTGGCTTGCACGTTTAAAGCCAGTTGCAGAAACCAGAGTGCCGCCCGGTGCGCCGGCGCAGCACGGACACTGGATCTACTAGAAAACTCGCATCCAGAGTGCTGTGATCGGCATCGCCAACACAAGCGCGGGTAGCATGTTGGCGACAGGGAACATCTTGATTCCCGAGATACGCAGACCGGTTGCCAGCATGATTAGCCCGCCTACAGCCTTGAAGTCTGCGATCATGGGTACGGATGTCAGCGGCATGATCAAGGTCGCGCCGTATGCCAGCAGGAGTTGCACTGCGAGCACTACCACAGCGATCGTTGCAACGGAGTAGCCCAATGTGATCGCGAAGATCGCAGCGGTAAACAGGTCCAGGAACGACTTTGCGATAAGAATAGTCGCGTCGCCCGTCATGCCTTCGTTCATAGCGCCGAAAATGCCAGTTCCGCTCGCGCCGAACAGCACCAGTATGGCGACAAACTTCTCGAGAAACTCGGCTTGGGTAATCCCCTTGGGTGCTGGCGCAACTTTGTCGATGACAGCTTTGGTGCTTGCGCCAAGCTTTCCGATTGCACCCTCCAGCCCAATCAGTTCGCCAATGAGTGCGCCCAGGATGGAAGCGAGGACCATGACGGGCATGTGAGCGACCTGGGAGATCATCACGACACCCATTGCCATGGACGCTGCACCGAATGTCAACGGCATCGCGGTGCGGACATTTGCCGGAATGCGCGCGGAGAGCGCCGCGCCAGTCGACGCTCCAATCAAGACGGCAGAACTATTGATATACGGTCCGATGATCATGTTTTTGCCTCTTCGGCGGTTATGTCTGGCAATGACTCGCCCCAGCGTGGCAGGGCATCGGAGTCGAATCCCAGCAGGCCAATCGCTCGGGCCACGCTGTGGCTGATAATCTGGTCGACAGTTTGGGGTCCTGCATACAAGGCCGGTACCGGTGGGAATACGGTCGCACCGAATTCGGTCACGGCAGCCATGTTGCGGATATGGCCGAGATGCAGCGGTGTCTCGCGCACCATGAGCACAAGTCGTCGACGCTCTTTCAGAACGACGTCGGCCGATCGGGTTAGCAGGTTATCGGTAACCCCCGTGGCAATTGCTGCCAGTGTGTGCATGGAGCACGGCGCCACCAACATGCCAGCGGTGCGAAACGAGCCACTTGATATTGCAGCGCCCACTGCGCCGGTCGGGTAATAAACGTCGGCCATTGCAATCACGTCTTCGCGAGAGTAGTTCGTTTCCTGCTCTCGGGTTAGTCCGGCTGCATTCGACATCACCAGGTGCGTCTCGACCTCCAACTGCCGCAGCAGTTGGAGGGCCTTGACGCCATACTGGAAGCCCGTTGCGCCGCTAATGCCGACCACAATTCTTGGCTTTTGCATGGCGTCCTCCGCTTACTTCCGATAACCGGGAACGAAGCGTTCGGCGTCGACTTCGAGGAATTGCGAGCGCTGGAAGTTCTTCTTCAGATCGAAGGGAACGGTGCAGTCGAAGATCGTTTTGCAGGTGATGCCATGATCGCGAATCGACGAACTGAAAGCCGGATCTTGCGACGGGTCAAGCGGATGGCAGCGCACGCCGGGAATCGTGATCGTATCGACATCGCCTTGATAGCGTGTCGTCATGGCCCACATCACGTCGTTCGTGTCGAAGATGTCCACGTCTTCATCGACGAGATAAACATGCTTGAGCTCGGAGAATGCGGTGAAAGCAATCAGAGCGGCTTGACGCTGACGGCCCTCATCTTGACCCGTCCGTTTCTTCACCTGGATGAACGCGACATACTTGCCGGTGCCCGGCGACGGACAGTGGACATTCTGCACGAGACCAGGCAATGCCAATTCGGTCAGCGCGAGGATGCTGGCCTCAGTGGGGATGCCCGCCATGTTTGTGTGCTCATCGGACGGTCCGATGCAGGTTTGAAGAATCGGATCGCGGCGGGTCGTAACAGCCTTGACCTTGATAATCGGCACCGCTGCCTTTGCTTCACCCGTATAACCCGGAAACTCCGGCATCGCCTTGCCGGTATTTGTGTTCTGATCTTCACGCACGCGTACGTTCGGAAGCAACTCGCCTTCGATCACGATTTCGGCGTTGGCGATACCGCGTGCGCCCTTGACCACCGCACCTTCGACCAGTTCAACGGCCTTGCCGCGCAGACCGCCCGCGATCGAAAGTTCGTCATAGCCGAGCGGTGTCGTGGGCGCTTCGAAGCATGCGCCGATCTCAATGGCCGGGTCTACACCAATCGAAATGGTGATCGGCATCGGCTTGCCGGCTTTTTCGTACTTCTGGCGGAACTGGTCCAGATGACGGCCGGGAACGAAATACATCGAGATCTCGTCCTTGCTCTGTACGCACAGACGATGAATGGTCACGTCGTGCTCACCAGTTTCCGGGTCGGCACCGTAGCACATGCCCAACGTGAAGTAGGGGCCTGCGTCCTCCGGCGTATTCTTCGGAGCGGGCAGCAGCTTGCGCAGATCGAATTCAGCATCGCTTGCGAGGTGAATCACTTCTTGGCAGACGGCGCGTTCGCGGGGCACAACGACTGGTGCGATCGCGTTCTTCACGGCATCGCGCATCTGGAAACCGAGCTTTTCCATATCCATGCCGAACATGCGGGCCACGCGTTGACGCGAAGCGAGCATGCCAATCAGAACACGGATACCCGGATAGCCCTTGACATTGTTGAACATCAGCGCAGGCCCGGTTTGCGTCGGGCGCATGACCGTGCCTCCTGCGCCGACGTGTCGATACACGCCCGACAGTTCGGCTTCGGGATCGACCTGTACGTCGGTCTCAACATACTCACCGTCGTGTTGCTTGAGCAACTCAATGGCCGAGCGCAGGTCTGTAATGGCAGATGCCGCGGGTGTCGTCATATGGATTCTCCATTCAAGTTAGCGACGAGGTGTCAGGAAACATCTCGATCGTTCAAAGGACGCGCCTCGTTGCCGACATGGAGTCGTCACGATTCAGATGGGTTGTTTAGCTGATTGAAAATATGATTTTTTGAAACATATTTTGTAATGCTAAATTTAATCTAATGTGATGACTTTAAATCGAATTATTCGGCACTTCCTCGTGGGAATTCAATATAACTTGGCGAGGCTTGGAAACTTTGTCAAATTCTTGCAGGGCTTGAGTAAAAAGCTAAATGGCGACGTTCTGGCATGGACAGATCGTCGCGCGAAACAGGAGGGTTTTATTTTGTAAGTTAATGGAATGGCGATGCAGAATCGGCACCTTCATCATGGTGCCGAACTCGACTTATAGACGGAGAGCCCGTCAGTGCTGGCTTCGAGGGATGGGAGGGAAGACGGAATACATGCAGATATCTCACCGATATTTTAGGTTCGTGAGGTGAGGCTCCGTCATTGATCGCGTTGGCATGAATCAGCGCGGGTGTCCAGGAACGGACCGCTGCGGACGGTTGTCTGTGGCAAAGCACCACATGAGTATCACGTCGAGATCGCTGGGTTATCAACGTGGAGGCCAAAGGCCTCCACGTGTCGGCTTGAGTCGCGCCGGCTATCTGAAGCACGGCGTGAGCGGTGCATGCCCGCCGGTTATCAGATGCGCTGGAAGATTCGTAGAGAATGTTCTCAGCATCCGTTATTCAATTTTTTAACGGATGAGAAATTTGAGTAGATGTCGTCGAAAATTTTCTTCGCGACGGTTCAATACGTTCCGTACGCACACTGATGAAATTATCGACTTTTGATATTGGACGGCGGACTCTGACTCAGGTCGATATATGAATAGTTTTGGGACGGCAGATCGATCTTGGCGATCAAGCCGCCGTTGGTGCCGTTGTGTAGACTCAAATCCCCGCCATGAGCCTGAATGCAGTCTCGAGCGATCGCGAGGCCCAGCCCGACGTTGCTCCCGGCCTCACGGTGCCTCGACTCATCCATCTGAAAGAATGGCTCGAATACGCGTTCAAGCATATCCTCGGGTATCCCGGGACCATCGTCGGAAATCTCGATACGCAGGCCATCGTACCCGCGGTCGACAAGTTCAACGACGACGTGGTTTCCGTGCCTGAGCGCGTTTTCCATCAGATTATCCAATGCTCGGCGAAGCGCAGTGGTGCGGCAACTGTATGGAAGGCGCGTAGGTGAATTAAATCGGACTTTGCGGCCCAAGGCTAACCGATCATCGCAAATCTCGCCTAGCAATTCCACCAGGTCAGTTTCCTCGCTGCGCTCGGCGCGCGCGTCCTGTGCCGCGAACGTCAAGGTTTCGTTCACCATGCCGCGAATTTGCTCGAGCATGCGCAGAATTCTCGTCCGTTGTCCGCTCGACGGAAGCATTACCGCTTCCAGTTCGATCCCGGTGAGTGGGGTTCGCAAGTCATGACTGATTGCCGCAAGCATGCGGGTTCGTTCATCGACGAATCGTGTGATGCGTTGATGCATCTGGTTAAAAGCATTGGCAAGCTGACGAAGCTCTTCCGGACCCTGTACCGTGAGCGGATCGAGTCGTTCGCCACGACTCATTCTGTGAACCGCGTCGGTAAGCGCGGTGGCCGGTCGAAGGATTCGATTGACGAAGAGATACATTAAGATGAGCACTGGCGGAATCCCGATCAGCATCGAGATACGCAGTTCATCCCAATTGTCGGACCACGGCATGCGTATGGGGAGTGCCTGCCGCGTGTGCAACCATCTTCCCTCGCCAAGCGGGACGCTGATATCAACGCACTGAGAACCCGGATCTAACTCTTGTAGCGTCACCCAGCGCTGTGCATCAAGGCAAGGCATGTGGACAGCGACCACCTGTGTACCGAGCCTCTGTCGCACGGCGTCAGCGAGCGAGCGTTCGTCGTCATTCATCTCGATCACGCTCGGCACCCTGTCAATCCATAAGTGCGCCAGCGGGCCGTTGAATGAATCTAGCCATGAGTCGCCATCGAATAGAGGGTGCCTGGCGAGTCGGTAGGCCGTGGCTGCTCGAGATAAGGCATGTTCACGGGCTATCGGATGGAGTTTTCCCGCTTGCGACCAGGTCGCAAGCGCTGCGATTACGGCACCTAATAGAAACCCTCCCAGCATTAACACCACCAGTTGGGCGCCCAAACTGCGCGGGATGATCCTCACGACGCTTGTGCCTCAACCTGTGCCGCAAAAATGTAGCCTGAACCCCAAATAGTCTTGAGGAGTGCAGGGTGGCGGGGGTCGGGTTCCAACTTCCTGCGCAGCCGACTTACCTGGCTGTCGATGCTACGGTCGAAGGCCTCACTATCGGGGTCTACCAACGCGAGCAGATCTTCGCGGCTAAGCACGGTATCGGCGTGCTCCAGGAACGCCTGGAGAAGACGGAACTCAACGCAACTTAACGCGACTTCGTTCTGTCCGGGATCACTCAGGCGTCTGTGCAACAAATCGAGTGACCAGCCTTCGAAAGTCAGACGACGCGGGCGTTCATTGATGGACCGGGGAGAGCCAGATGTTCGTCGTAATACGCTGTGTACACGAGCAACCAGTTCACCGACGTTGAATGGCTTGGTCACATAGTCATCTGCGCCTAAATTGAGGCCGGCGATTCGATCCGCGAATTCGACTTTGGCGGTTAGCATGATAATTGGCGTACCATAATTCTGGCGTATATGTCTGCATACCGAAAGACCGTCCTCTCCAGGCATCATCAGGTCCAGAATTATCAGGTCGAAACGCCGCTCGCTTAGCCGTAATCTCGATGATGCTCCATCGTGCGCTGTTGAAGTTTCAAATCCTTCCTGACGCAGATATGCCGCTAGTGGCTCGCGAATTGACTCGTGATCGTCGACGACTAAAACGTAAGACATAGGAAGAATGCAGTTCGTGGTGAGTCCGCTTGATGAGGGCGCGTTGACGAAAAATCCGCGTGGACAATCGGATTTTGTCGATAAAACAAAGGGTTCGGGTGTTTTTGGCGAAATACGTGCCTGCGGTTGCATCACTATTCTGAGATGAAATTCATTATATCGAGATGGTGCTTGAGCTATGGGTGTTCTCCAATGTAATTGATCCATGTCATTTTTTATGAATTAATTCGAATGTTTAATTAATTTGTTTTATGGATTTATATGGCGTGTGTGATTGTGCGAGGGAGAAGGTGTTTGATGATTTTATGTATCGCACTTATCGATAAATGATAAATTTATTTATTGCGAGAATATTTTATTAAGTGTCGTATTTAATATAATTAACTGTATATTTTTCTATTCGATTGATTAACATGACTGGCAGCCGTGGCATGTGTCAATTGAGCGTCGACGTTGTATCGCGGCCAAGAGGACCGCTCCGCAGCGCCACGGTTCGCAGGTCAACGTTTCAGGAGACAGAGGCGAGGTGTTTCGATTTAAATAAAAGTCAACTGCGCGCGACGCTAGCGAAGTGACATGCGTGCATGACATCCATGCGCACCATAGGGGGATGCAGCCCGCAAGCGTGGTTGTGACAGTCAGTGGAGACTAGAGCGGTTCATCACGCTGCCAAAGAGTCTTTCTGGCGAAAACAAGAGAGTTATCTGTCAATTTTATTTGCGTGATCGATAGCCGCCACAAATCGGTGGAGCGCAAACGCGCAACGGGATGTCGTGCAAGATAGCGAGTCATCGCTGTCTCGAGATCGTCTCCAGAAACCAATGTGGCATCAGCCGAGAACTGAACGCCTCGAATATCGCGTATGTGCTCGGGTTGCCCGGAAATCGTTCCGGAAATCTGCTTATTCTCTTGCATGGCATGACCGTGCCTGGTTTTGACGCTTGTCATCACAAGAACGCTCGCGGTCATGGGGGCGAACGCGTAGAAGCAGCTCGCCGACCACGGTGTGCCGCCATCAATCACCGCAAGGCTGAGAACGTGATGGTCAGACATAAATTCGGTAATGCGAGACGGGAGTGGAAGCATGGCGAGTACTTCTTCATAAGGTGTGAAATACATTTGAATGCAGCGCGTCGATTCGCTCTTGCTTAGTCGATGACAGCCGTGGAATTGCCGACTTTGTCTGCAGGCTGAGATTCGCGTGCAAGGGGAGGCGCAGTTCGCTTCCTTTCAGAACGATGACAGTGGCCAAATAGAAATACGGCATCCTGAGCACCTTCGCGCGCGAGAAATATAGCGCATTTGCATCAGTAAATTGTGTATAGATGTGGCAAGCTAACTCTGTGGTTTGGGGGGGCGCGAATCGTGCCCCCAGACTTGAATGTGCGCAGATAAGGGCGCGATCACGACGATCAGCCCATCCAGCACGCACGCCATCAGCCCTCCGCGCCGGGAAATGATCCGGCTTGGTGCGCATCCGCACTTATCACCTTACAGTTTGCGATCACGATCTTCCGACTGGTCAGCAGGAGGAAGTCGATGACTGCATCGAACGAGTGGACGGCCTCGGATGGATTCGCGACAGTGAGTCCCGCAAGCGCGCAGGCGCTGGCCAGATCGATGGACGAATATGGGGTCGGCGTGCTTCACGAGATTGTCCCGGCGGCGATGCTCGCGAAACTGCGCAGTTTCATCGAGCAGCAGATCGAACAGCACGGCGGGCAGTACTTCAGCTTCGAAGGCAAATCATGGATGACCGGCACCTGTCTGCAGCCCTTATTCGAGGATGCGGGTCTGCAGGGTCTGCTGCGATCCCTCTATGAAAGGAAGATGCGCGCGTCGCCGCCGAGCAGCCGGATCTTCCCGGTTCTGCGTGTGCTGACCGGTACGCATGGATTGCGGCATGCGCTCAATTTTCACTACGACTCGTATGTCGTGACGGTGCTGATCCCCATTCTTATTCCCAATGCGCCGGGTGAACCGCCGGGTCATCTGGTGATGTTTCCGAATTTGCGCAATGCGAGGCGTTTTGCGGTGGTGAATATCCTCGAAAAACTGCTGGTCGAGAAACTGCTGAAGCGGTTATGGCGTAATGAGGGCGTGCAGCAACGCATGTCGGCGAAGCTGGTGCCGCTGACGCCGGGGAATCTCTACTTCTTCTGGGGCATGCGCTCTTTGCACGCAAATCAGGCCTGTCTGCCGACGAGCGTGCGGAGCACGGTGTTGCTGCATTTCGGCGATCCTCACGAAGACAGCGTGTTTAAAGGTCTTTCCCAGCAAATGCACGCAAGACGACTGCGACGCATGGCGAGAGATTGAATAGCGCAGCGAGTGCGGGTTCACGTCGGTTATTCAAATTCATGGTGCGCTCCATCGTTTCTCGCCGCGTGCAGCAACGCCGCTGCTTTCCACTATTCAGTAAAAAGAAATAGCTACTTTGAATAGTTGAAATTAACGCGTAAGCCGTCGCCACAATGCAGGGCGTAGCGCCCTCATTCATCTGGCGTCTCCATCAAGAACCCTTCGTCCAGCAGATCGACGTGATCGGCCGGCACGCGCACGCGTGCTGTTTCGAGTCATCGCGCCGGATTGTTCAGAATCGCCTCAAGGTAATGTGTATGTAATGATCTAAAAATACAAAAAATATGGATGACGCATTCGCATCGCGTCGGAGTTATCACAGAAAAGTGCTTGGTGGAATATTGATTTCTTCTTGACGACGTTTTTTAGCATTTGTATAAATAAACACAAATAAAGCAAAACATCGCTTTTTTCATCGTCGACCACGATGACATGACGCTTCGCGCCTGGCACGTTGGTCCGCGATCTTCGCCGACGGATTTCGACCGGATTGAAGGTGTATCGGGCAGGCCCGCTGTTCCGGTCGGATCCGCGATTGGATCCGATTCCCCACTCATCTATCACGTATCGATTAGTAACCCTTATGAAAAAAACACCACGCCTGCTGCTGGCCGGCCTCATCTTCGGCCTGATCGGCGTCGGCACGGCTCACGCGCAAAGCAGCGTTACGATGTACGGCATCCTCGATGCGGGGCTCAGCTATCTGAAGACCAGCGACGGCAATCGCTACACCTTGCAGAACGGCACGATCTACGGCAATCGCTGGGGCTTGAGAGGCAGCGAGGATCTCGGCGGCGGGCTTCGGGCTATCTTCCAGGTCGAGTCCGGTTTCCAGATCGGCACCGGCAAGTCGTCGCAAGGCAGCCGGTTGTTCGGGCGTCAATCGTTCGTCGGGCTGTCGAGTTCGCGCTGGGGCACGGTCGACGCCGGCCGCATGTATGAGCCGATCGTCGATCTCGTCCATCCGCTGACGGCGGACGGCTCATACGGTAGCGTCGTGTTCGCGACGCCGGGCGACGTCGACAACAACGACTTCAGCTCGCGTGTATCGAACGCGATCAAATACGTTTCTCCGATCATCAACGGCCTGAAGTTCGAGGCGCTGGTCGCGCCAGGCGGCGTCGCGGGTTCGCTGGGGCAGGGTTATACGTGGTCGACGGCGGCGGTCTACAGCACCGGTCCGTTCAGGATCGCGGCCGGTTATCACGACTCCGTCAACGCGAATTCGACCAATGGCGGGTTGCGTACCGGCTGGACCAGCAGCACCGACGACGGCCAGTTCGAAGGCGGCTCGATCAACTCCGCCTACGAAACCGCGCACGTGCTGGGCATTGGGCAGGCCGCGGTGCAATACGACAGCGGCCCGTGGCAGATCGGCGTGGGCTACAGCAACGCCCGCTATACCGCCGACGGCGAATCGACGTTCGCGAACACGGAAACGTACAACACGGGACGCGCGTACGCCTTCTACCGGATCACGCCTTCGGCCACCGTCGGCATGGGCTACATCTACACGTCGGCGAAGGGCGATGCATCGGCGCATTACAACGACGTGAGCGCGGGCGCGTTCTATTCCGTGTCGAAGCTGACCGAGCTGTACGCAGTCGCCACCTTCCAGCGCGCGAGCGGCGTGCAGCGCACCGCGGATGGCGGCCTGCAGGAGGCGCGCGCCGACATCTCTTCGTATGGGATCGACGGCACGGGTACGCAGACGATCGTGGTCGTCGGCATGTACCACTCGTTCTGATCCATTGCGCTAGCGGACGCCCGGCCGTGTCATGGCCGGCCGTTCCGCGTTCAACGCATCATGGCGCTGCCGGACAGCTCACCGGCTTAGCCTTGCCGTGCTCGACCTGAAGCGAGCGGACGCCACCGGCGATGGCCTGCGAGAGCGCATCGACGGCGCGTCGATGGCCGGCCACCAGCGCTTGATAACCGTCGCCGACCGGTTCATTGAGCACGCTGCGGCAGGTCATGACGATCTGCGAGTCGAGCGAACGCACGCTCCAGACCGCGTCGATCAGCGCGTGCGAGCCGGGCCACGATTCGAAGCGCTGCACGTTCACGCTCACGCGATAGACGGGCACGCCTGCGGGATGCGGCGAGCCGTACACGTCGATGGTGTTCATCTGCTGCGTGAGATCGCCCGAAAGCGCGCGGCGAATCTCGTCGCCGGGCATCGACGCCCAGCGTTCCTGTTCGAGCACGCGCACCTGGTTCGCGTCGTTCTGTACGACGAACTGCGCTTTCGCGACTTGCGGCGGCACGTCGACGGGCGCGAGTTCGATCAGCCACGCCGGATTGCCGCTCGCGGCGGCAGCGGGTTGAGTGCGCGTCGCGTCGTCGCTCGGACTCAGCGTATAGAAGTGGCTGACGGGCGACGCGCAGCCCGCGAGCGCCGCCGCGAGCGCGAGTGCCGGAACCGTGGCCCGAAGCGGCATAAACCGGAACGTCATGGTTTGTCTCCTGATTTGCCGCGCAGCAGCGACTCCGGATGGCGCTCGAGGTAATCCGAGAGCGAGTTCAGCGATTGCAGCGTGCGCGTCAGTTCCTGCAGCGCCTGGTGCACGTCCGACTGCAGTGGCGAATCCTGCTGCAGCGTGGACTGAGCGGCGCTGAAGGTTTTCTGCGCTTCGGCGAGTGTGCCCTGCATCTGGGGCAGCAGCTCGTTGTTAACCTGACCGAACATCTGATTCGCGCTTTTGAGCGACTCATTGAGGTTGTTCCCGATCTTGTCGAACGGAATCTGATTGAGTTTCTTCGTGATATCGGCGACCTGCTGCTGGAGTTCGTCGAGCGAATTCGGCACGGTCGGCAATTGCATCGGATCGTGGTCGAGATCGGCCTTCGCGGGCGCCGCCTTCGGGAACATGTCGAGCGCGACGTAGAGCTGCCCCGTCAGCAGATTGCCGTTGCGCAACTGTCCGCGCAGGCCGTGTTGCACGAGGCGCTCGATCAGCGCGTGGCTCTGCGGCGAATCCGGCGGCGGCGTCGGACTGCCGCGCGAGCGGCGCACGAGTCGCAGCGGATAAAGATTCATCGTCACCGGCATCGTGAAATTGCCGCTCTTCGCGTCATAGTCGATGCCGATGTCGGTCACCTGGCCGAGCACGATGCCGCGGAAATCCACGGGCGCGCCGACCGACAGCCCGCGCAACGACTGGTTGAAGTTCATCACCACGCGAACGGGCTTGCCGTCGGGCTCGTGCATCGCTTCGCTTTCGTCGGACGCGAGCGTGAAGCCCGCGTTCGCCGGCGCCTGAACGCCAGCCGCTTCGCCCGGCGGCGTTTCGAACGCGAGGCCGCCCGCCATGACGGTGGCAAGCGACTGCGTGTTGACCTTGAAGCCGCTCGAATCGAGCTGCACGTTCACGCCGCTCGCATGCCACCAGCGCGTGTTGACGCCCACGTACTGATCGTAGGGCGCGCGCACGAACACCTGCACGGTCACGCCCGAGCCGTCCTTGTCGAGCGAATAGTTGATCACCTGACCGACCTGCATGCGGCGATAGAAGATCGGCGTGCCGATATCGAGCGAGCCCAGATCCTTGCTGTGCAGCGCGTATTGATGACCCTTCTCGTCGATGGTCACGGCAGGCGGCGTTTCCAGACCCGTGAAGTCGTGCGCGGTTTCCGCCGAGCGGCCCGCGTCGGCGCCGATGTACGCACCGGAGAGCAACGTGCCGAGACCCGACACGCCACCCGCGCCCACACGCGGACGCACCACCCAGAAGCGGCTGTCCTTCGTCGCGAAGCTGCCGGCGTCCTTCGTCAGTTCGACCGTCGCGAGCACGTGCGAGAGGTTCGGCGAGAGCTTGACCGCACGCACCGAGCCGATATCGACATTCTTGTACTTGACCTTGGTCTTGCCGGGTTCGAGCCCTTCGGCGCTCAGAAAACTGATCGTGATGGTGGGGCCGCGCATGGCGACTGATTTCGCCACGAGGCCGATGCCGATCAGCGCGGCAATGAGCGGCACGATCCAGATGAGCGACGGCAGCCAGCGTCGCGGCTCGACGATATCCGGGTCGTTTGCATCGGGCGGTGCAGCGTCGCCGGAAGGTGGCCGGATGCCTTTCGGACTAGTCATTCGAGTGTTCCTTTGTGTGTTGCGGGCGTTTCTGCGTCGCGCCGGGAACCGGATCCCAGATGAGCCGCGGATCGAACTGCATCGACGCGAGCATCGTCAGGATCACGACGGAACCGAAGGCGATCGCGCCCGGTCCGGCAGTGACGACGCCGAACGAGCCAAAGCGCACCAGCGAAACGGTGAGCGCGATGACGAAGATGTCGAGCATCGACCAGCGGCCGATGAATTCAACAATGCGATACAGCGTGGTGCGTTCCGCCGAGCGCCAGGTGGAACGGCGCTGCGAGGTCAGCGCGAGCAGTCCGAGCGCCGAGAGCTTGAGCAACGGCACCATGATGCTGGCGATGAAGACGATGGCCGCAATCAGCCACTCGCCGGTCAGCCAGAAGTGAACGATGCCGCTCAGGATGGTGTCGCCGCGATCGTGCGCGAGCGTCGCCGTGTTCATGATGGGCAGCACGTTCGCCGGGATATAGAGGATCGCCGCGGCGGACAGCAGCGCCCACGTGCGGCGCAGCGCATCGGGCCGTCGCGTGTGCAGCGGCGTATCGCAGCGCGTGCAGCGCCGGTCGTGCGCGTGCGGCTGCCGCGCCTCCAGTTGTCCGCAGACGTGGCAGCAATCGAGGCCCGCTTCGCGCGCGGTCGTGGGGCTCGTCGCTTCGCGTCCTTCGCCATGATGAGGGTGCTGATGTTGCGGTGACGGCGAACGGTCCGTTCCGCGAGCGCGCAACCTATCGACGACATCCCAGAGCCCGCGCGGATCGAACGCCGCGATGACGGCCAGCATGAGCGTCAGCGCGGCGAATGCGAACAGCGCCGTTTCCGGAATCACGCGTGCGATGCTCACCAGTTTGACGATCGCAACGAGTATCCCGACCATGAAGACTTCGAGCATGCCCCAGGGCCGCACGAAGCGAAGCGCCTTCATCATCAGGTTGAAGCCTGGCGCGACGATGCCGCGGCGCAGCGGCAGCAGCACGTAGAGTAGCGCGACCATCTCGATCAGCGGGAACAAGAAGGTCGCGCAGAACACCAGCGACGCAACGGACTGCATGCCCTCGCGCCACAGCACCACGAGCGCGCCGAGCAGGCTCGACTGCGAGGTGATGCCGTTGGCGTCGAGTTGGATGATGGGAAACGACTGCGCGATGACGAAGGTGACGAGCGCCGCGACCGTGATCGCGCCGATGCGGTCGAGCTGCGCCGCGTTTTCGCGGTAAAGCGCGGTGCTGCAACGCGAGCAGCGCGCCGACTGGCGACGCTGCAGGCGCGGCTTGCGGTAGAGCGCATCGCAGTGGCGACACGCGACGAGTGTGGGGTAGGGCATCCGGGACTATGTGGGGAAAAGCTTGTATAACGATCCGCCTGGATTTGCCGCGTTTTCGGCTGGCAGCGCGCGAGCCCGCTGGAAGGAGCGATCGCCTTGTGCGGCGATCGCCTCCACGTTCGCGGGCCGGCGCCCGGCGATCAGGTCTGCGGCGGCTGCCAGCCCAGGCCCAGACTCTTTTGCAGCGAGACGTAGTCCTTGAGCAACTCCGCCTGGCCCGCGACCACATCCTGCTGCGCCGAAAATTCAGCACGTTGCGTATCCAGCAGATCGACGAGGCTGACCGTGCCCGCGCGATAGCGCTGACGCGTCAGGTCCGCCGAACGCAGCGCGGACTTCTGCACTTTCTCCAGCGTCGCCAGATGTTCGCGCTGGTAACCGAAACGCGAGAGACCGTCGTTGGCGTCCTTGAGCGCGCCGAGCACGGTCTTTTCGTAGTTCGCGATAGCTTCGTCGCGCGAGGCTTCCGCGCCGTGCACCGCGCCCAGCGTGCGGCCGAAATCGAACAGATTCCATGAGAGATAGGGCGCGCCGAGCCACGTGGCGTTCGACTGGCGGAACAGATGGCCGGGGTCGGCGGCCGAATAGCTCAGATCGCCGTACAGCGTGACCTTCGGGAAGAAGTCGGCGATATGTTCGCCAATCTGCGCGTTGCTCGACGCGAGGCGGCGCTCGGCGGCGCGAATGTCCGGACGTTGCGCGAGCATCTTCGCCGGATCGCCCACGGGCACCGTGGACGGCAGCGCGGGCAACGCACGCGGCTGCGCCAGTTCGGCGTCGAGCGCGCCCGGCGCCTTGCCGGTGAGCACCGCGAGTTGATCGAGCGAGATTTCCACTTGCGCGGCGAGCGGCGTGAGCGTCGAGCGGGTGTTTTCGACCTGGGTCGTCAGGCGCTCGACATCGACATCGGCGGCCGTGCCGCCCGCGCGCCGCTGCTCGGTGAGCGTGAGACTCTGCTGCTGCAGGTCGGCGGTGCGCTGCGCGATGAGCAAACGCTGCTGCTGATCGCGCAGATCGATATAGGCCTGCGCGACTTCGGCGGCCATCGAGACCTGTGCATCGGCGAGGTCGGCATTGACGGCCTGGGACTGCGCATCCGCGGCTTCGATCGCACGGCGCGTGCCGCCGAACAGATCGATTTCCCACGAGGCGTCGAAGCCGGCGGTGTAGAGCGAGAGCGGGCCGCGTCCCGACGAACCCGCGCTGGAGTCCGCCGATGACAGCGCGCTCAGATCGGGCTCGCGCATGCGGACCGCGGCGGCGTCGGCGCTGAGCTTGGGCATCTCGGCCGCGCGCTGCTGCTGCAATTGCGCGCGCGATTCGCGCAGCCGCGCCTGCGCCGCGCGCAGGTCGGGGTTATGCGCGAAGGCGGCGGCGATCAGCGTATTCAGTTGCGGGTCGTTCAGCGCCAGCCACCACTGGTTGGGAGCGGGCGCGGTCGCGACGATGCCCTTCGCGGGCGTGCGCACGAAGCTGCCCGCGCTGGCCGCCTCGGGCGCCACGGCGGGCGCGCCGTGGTAGTCCGGGCCCACCGTGCAGGCGGCCAGCAGACTGGCGGCGCAGGCCACGGCGAGTGCGCCCGCACGAGGGCGGAGGGTAAAGGTTGTCATCATGTTCGATTCTTTAGCTTCAGTGACCGGCGGAAGGAGCGGCGCCAGGGCGCGGATTCTTGAGCAGCGCGGCAAGCGGAATGCACGCGAGCAAGGCTATGCCGAGCACCCAGAACGTCTCCGAATAGGTGATGACGGTCGACTGCGTCTGGATCTGGGCAGCCAGCTGCCCCAGCGCCTGCATCTTCGCGTAGGCCATGTCGCCGGTCTGCGCGAAGAAACTCGCCGCGCTCGCGACGATATGCGCCTGTCCGTTGACCGAATTGTTCGTGACGGCCTCGCGAAGCACGGCCGTGTGGAAGGTTTCGCGCCGGTCGATCAGCGTGCCGATAATCGCGAGGCCCACCGAGCCGCCGAGATTGCGCGCCATGTTGTAGATGCCCGCCGCGTCGCCGGATTCTTCCCGCGTGACCGTGGCCATCGCCGCCTGATTGAGCGGCATCATCGAGAGGATCTGGCCGACGCCGCGCAGCAGCTGCGACCACGTGAAATCGTGCCCGACGCTCTGCGCCGTGAGCGTCGTGTCGAGCATGCAACTCCACGCGAACAGCAGCAGGCCCGTGATCACCAGCATGCGGATATCCACCTTGCCCAGCAGACGCGGCAGGAAAGGCATCGTCAACATGGCCGGGATGCCGGAGAGCAGCATCACCATGCCCGACTGCTCGGCGTTATAACCGGCGACCTGGCTCAGAAACTGCGGCAGCAGATACGAAATGCCGTACAGACCCGCGCCGACCATGAAGACGATCACGTTGACGCTGGCGAAGCGCAGGTTGCGCATCAGCGAAAGACGCAGAATCGGCTTTTTGGCGACGAACTGGGAAATGGCGATCAGCAGCATGCCGAACAGCGAAACGAAGGTGAGCGTCACGATCATCTGCGATTCGAACCAGCGTTCGCGTTGTCCCTCTTCGAGCACCACGGTCAGCGAGCTGAGACCGATGGCGAGCCCCATGATGCCGATCCAGTCGGCCTTCAAAAAGGCTTCCCAATGCGGACGATCGGGACCGAGCCCGTAAAGCAGCAGCGTGATCAGCGCGAGACAGACGGGCAGGTTGACGAAGAAGCACCAGCTCCAGCTGATGTTTTCCGCGAGCCAGCCGCCGACCACCGGACCCAGCAACGGCCCGAGCAGCGCGGTCAGCCCGAATATCGTCATGCCGACCGGCAACTGCGAAGGGGGCAGGCGGGTGCGAATGATGGTCTGCGCGGTCGGGATCATCGCGCCGCCCGTGAAACCCTGGCCGATACGCCCGGCGATCATGACGGCGAGCGAGCCCGACCAGCCGCACATCATCGAAAAACCGATGAACAGCGTGGCGTTGACGAGCAGGAAATTGCGCAGGCCGAACACGCGCGTGAGCCACGCCGCGAGCGGAATCATGACGATTTCCGACATCAGATAGCCCGTGGAAATCCACGTGCCCTCGGTGCCGGTCGCGCCGATTTCGCCCTGAATCTGCGGCAGCGCCGAGTTCGTGATCGAAATGTCGAGCGTGGCGATCAGCGCGCCGAGCGCGCCCGCCGCGACGGCGATCCAGTCCGACGTGCTTGCGCGCTCGCCGTGAGCATGCGGGGCGTGCCCCGTCATGCCGGCGGGACTGGTGGCGCTGGCGTTACTCACGATGGTTCTCGGCGTCGATGCGTCGATCGTCGTCGCGCGAGCTTCGCGTATCGACCTCGGCGGTCACCGACATGCCGGGCAGCAGCACCTTGCGCGTTTCCGGACCGGTTTCGAGGCGGATGCGCACCGGCACGCGCTGCACGATCTTCGTGAAGTTGCCGGTCGCGTTCTCCGCCGGCAGCAGCGCGAACTGCGCGCCGGTGCCCGGCGAGAAGCTGTCGACGACGCCGTGAAGCTTGTGTCCCGACAGTGCGTCGACGGAAACTTCCACCGGCTGACCGATGCGCATGCGCCCGATCTGCGTTTCCTTGAAGTTGGCGGTCAGATAGGTGTCCTGAACCGGGACGATCGAAAGCATGCGCGTGCCGGGCTGCACGTACTGACCCACGCGCACCGTGCGGTCGCCGACGCGGCCCGAAATGGAACTCGTGACGACCGTATGGTTGAGGTCGAGCTGCGATTGCGCCGCGCTCGCCTTGGCCGCTTCGAGTTGCGCGCGCGCCTGGCCGAGCTGGGCTGTCAGCGCGCCCACCTGCGAGCGCGCCGATTCGACGGCCGCGTGGTCGGCGGCGAGCGTGGCCTGCGCCTGATCGCGCGAGCTCTTGAGTTCCGAAAGCTTCTCGGCCGTTTCCGCACCCGACGCCGCGAGCGGCGTGTAGCGCGCCACTTCGTCCTGCGCATGGCGCAGGCTCACGCGCGCCACGTCTTCCTCAGCCGCGGCCTGCGCGATCTTCGCGCGCTGCTGCGTGAGCTGCGCCTCGGCCTGCTGGATATCGGCGTTGCGCGCATCGACCGTGGCGCTGGCCTGGTCGAGTGCCGCCTGATATTGGCGCGTGTCAAGACGCACGAGCGGGTCGCCGGCCTTGACGGCCTGATTGTCCGCGACGAAAACGTCGGTGATATAGCCGCTCACCTTGGGGGCGATGGTCACGCTATCGGCCTGGAGATAGGCATCGTCGGTGCTTTCGATAAAGCGCCCGACGACCCACCAGTGGCCCGCCCAGCCTGCGGCGGCGGCGAGCGCCACGAGTGCGCCCCCGATCACCATGCCGCGTCGGGAACCGCGTGCGGGCGCGTTGGAGGTGGTTTCCTGATCAGCGCGCCCCGGCGCTCCAGCAGTTGTCGACATGGTTAAAAAACCTTAATTTATTCCAGATGGACGAATTATTCCACTCGGAAGATATCTGTCAAGTGTTATATTTTGGAAGTTTTCATTGACGCTTCTTTTTGTATGAACGAACCACGACGGCCCCGTCACCCCGGCGAGGGCGGCTACGCACGCGGCGAAGAGACTCGCCGAAAGCTGATCGACGCAGCCATTTCCCTGTTCGGGCAGCATGGCTTCGCGGGCGCGTCGACGCGTGATATCGCGGCGCGCGCGGGCGTCAACGCGCCGGCGCTGCAGTACTACTTCGAAAACAAGGAAGGCGTGTACCGGGCGTGTGCGGAGGCGATCGTCGACGACGCGCTTCAGGTGCTCGAACCGGCGCTGTTACAGGCTCAAGAAACGCTGAAGGACGAGAGCGCGACGCAGGAGGCGCTGATCGAAGCGTTCGTCGCGCTGCAATGCACGATCGCCGATCTGATGTTCAAGAAGGGGCGCGAGACCGACCGCCGGCTCTTTTTTGCGCGCGAGCAGGGTGGCGGCGAGCCGGAAATCGGCACGCAGGTGCTGCGTGAACGCTTGCGTGCGCCGATGAACAAGGTCAATGCGGCGCTCGTGGCGCGCATCACCGGACGTGAGGAAAACGACCCGCTGACCATCGTGCGCATGATCAGCATGTGGGGGCAATATTTTGCGTTTCACGTCGCGCGCGAGTCGACGCTGTCGTTGCTCGGCTGGGGCGATATCGACGGGGAAAACGCGGAGTTCGTGAAGACCGTCGTCAGTGCGCAGACACGGTTGTTGCTGAATTCGTGGCGCAACGAGGCATAGGATTTTGCCGTGATAGTCCGCGCCGGTTCGGCGCGGGAGGCGAGAGTTCACCTCATCGACCAGAAAAAGCGCCGCCATCCTGACGACGCTTTCCCGATCAAGCGTTACGACACCCGCCGCCCGCGCATCAAATTTCCTTCAGCAACGTATCGGCCACACGCAGGCTCAACGCGGCGCCCGTGAGCGTCGGGTTCACGCAGCCCACGGCCGGCATCACACTGCATCCGGCGACGAACAGATTCTCGTGATCGTGCGTGCGGCAATCCGCGTCGACCACCGAATCTTTCGGATTCGCGCCCATGATCGTCGTGCCCATGATGTGCTGGCGGTTCTGATGGTTCACGTCCGTGGACGTGATGTCCGCGTTCAGAAAGCTCGCCATCCGCTGCAGATCCTTGAGCGCGAAATCGCGCCCCGCGTTCCAGTAGTCGTCCACGCTGTAGTGGATCGACGGCACCGGCAACTGCAGCGCGTCGGTTTTCGTTTTGCTCGGCGTGACGCGGTTTTGCGGCAGCGGCAGCATTTCGAAATCCACGGCCCAGTTCATGTCGCGCGCCGAATGCAGGCGGATCTGTTCGTCGAGCTGGCTGCCGAGCACGCCTTTGGCCAGCAGCTTCGAGGTCAGTTGCGCCGTGGGCACCGTGTTGCGGACCTTGGTTTTATAGCTCGGAAAGCGCTTGCGAAACTCGCCGTCGCGATAGTTCATGTAGATCAGCAATTCGGTCGGCCCCTGGCCGGGCCACATATCTTCGTGCGCGAGCATGCTGACGCTGATGCCCGTGTTGTCCATCAGATTGCGACCCACCATATCCGACGAGTTCGCCACGCCGTTCGGGAAGTCGGCCGAGGTGGACATCAGCAGCAGTTTCGGCGACTCGATCGCATGCGCGGCAAGTACGAAATAACGCGCCGTGAGCCGATGCGAAGCCCCGTCGGGCGTCTTGTAGTGCACGGCGCTGATCTTGCGGTCCGGACCGACTTCGATGCGATAGACGACCGCGCTTTCGAGCAGTTTCGCGCCGTGTTTTTCGGCATCGTCGATGTGCATGGAGCCGTCGTACTTCGCACCGATCGGACACACCGGATTGCAGTTGTTGTTGCCCGCGCAGACCGGCCGGTTGCCGTACGGCCGGGTCGCGCGGCCATTCGGTTCGCTGATCGGGTTGTAGCCGCCCGCGCGCAGCATCGCCGATGCGCGGTTGAAGAAATAGCTGTTCGGCAGCCCTTTCATCGGATACGGCTTGCTGCGCGGCGGGAACGGCGCGCCGCCGTTCCCGCCCTGGTCTTCTTCGTCCACGCCGCTCACGCCGAGTTCGTATTCGGCGCGCGAGTAGTACGGCTCCAGTTCGTCATAGGCGAACGGCCAGTCGCGCCCGCGTCCGTACAGCGTCTGGATCTTGAAGTCGTTCGGAATCATGCGCCACAGCGCCGAGCCGAAGTGCCAGGTCGTGCCGCCCACGACGCGCAGATACGCGGTCTTGTAGGGCACGGGCCCGGTCTGCTGAAGATAGTCGCCGTAAGTCGACGGCGCATACGGCATGCTGGGAAACGGCGATCCCGCGCCCTGCAGCTTCATGTTCGCGAGCGACAGTTTCACCGGCGCGTTGCGGAAGGTCTCGACGACGTTCGCGCGCTTCACGCGCGGTCCCGCTTCGAGCACGATGACTGACTTGCCTTCGCGCGCGAGCGTGCTGGCGACCAGCCCGCCCATCACGCCCGACCCGATGACGATGACATCCGCGTCAAAATTGCTCATGACTCTTTTTCTCTTTCGACTCTTGGGACTCTTGGGATAGCGAGCGGCGTGCGCGCCGCATCAGGCCGTGGCGGGCTTGTCGCCCCAGGCGAGCGGCCCCGGACCGTAGGTCGGCACCGCGAGCACGCCGCGCGTCGGGCGATACATCAGCGACTCGGCGTAGGTGATCAGCTCGGCGTCGGCCGCTTCGCCGACGATGCCGAGATACCACGCGGACACCACCTGTTTCGCCGTGCCAAACAGCGCGCTATCGACGGGCGTCGCGGCGAGGAAAGCGTCCATGTCGGCGAATTTTGCTTCGTCGATGCGCGTGATCAGCGCGCCGATTTTCGCGGCGAACGCCGGGTCGCGATGCGACAGCGCCGCGTAAAAGCGCGCGCCGGTTTCCTGGTCGAGATCCCGCTGACCGGTGACGAACATCGACAGGCGCAGGAACGCGGCCCGCAGTGCGCTCGACGCGGCTTCGGCGTCCTGTGCGGCCATGGCGCGCGGCATCAGCGACGCAATTGGCAGCGAGCCCGACGTCAGCGCGGCGAGCGCGGCGCCCGCCGCGACGGCCAGAAAAGTGCGGCGCGACGGGCAGGCCGCGCGCGCCTGAGCCTTGCGTTGCGGCGCGTGCGCCGGTTGTTCTTGCGACATGGTGAGGTCCTTCAAACTGCACGGCTGGGTGGAATCGGCGGGGCGGGTCACGGCGTCGCTCCATGCGGTTTGCCGCGCGTTTTACGTCGCGCGCGCGTCGTCCTGGCGACGAGCACGATCACGACGACGATCACGAGGGCGAGCGCGACGAGACCCGGCAGCGCGAAGCGGCCGAGCAGCGCGAGCGCGGGCGGCTTGCCGCCTTCGCGGACCGCTGCAACGTCCTTGTCGCTCACGCGCACGTCGGGATTGCCGAACTGATGCAGCACGTAATTGGCGACGTCGGCGACGTCCTGGTCCGAGAGGCGATCGGTGAAACTCGCGCTCGGGCCGAACGCGGGCATGAACGCGGGTTTGCCGTGCGCATCGCGTTGCAGGCCGAACAGGATCACTGAGATCAGGTTCGACGGATCGGCCGCGCCGGTTGCCGTGTTGTGATAGAGCGAAGGGTAATCGTGATTGTGCAGTCCGCCGCCGTCGACCTGATGGCACGCCGCGCACGAACCCGAGAAGATCTGCCAGCCGCGCGGCGGCGTGGCCTCGTTGCCGCGCAAGGCGGCTTCGGACATCGGCGTGCCGTAGGCGAAGCGCGGTTGCGTTTCGCTGTCGCGCATCGGCTTCGTTTGCTTCAGATACGCGGCGATGGCGCTCAGATCATCGTCGGAGAGATATTGCAGGCTGTGATCGATCGCCTCGGCCATCGGTCCGGCCGCCTGCGCCTTGCCCGGCACCGAGCCGGTTTTCAGATACTGCACGAGCTCCGCATCGCTCCAGCCGCCGATACCGCTGACCGGGTCCGAGCTGATGTTCGGCGCGTACCAGCTGCCGAGCGAGCCGCCCGCGAAGGCGTGCGCGCTGTCCTCGCCCATGAACGCGTTGCGCGGCGTATGGCAGGCCGCGCAATGCGCGAGCGCGTTCGCCAGATACGCGCCGTGGTTGATCAGCGGCGAGCGCTGCGGATCGGCTTCGAACGGCTTCGTGTCGAGAAACAGGGCGTTCCACACCTTCATGCTCGCGCGCACGCTGAACGGGAAGGGCAGCGCGGTCTGCGGCGGCGTGGCGTCGACGGGCGCGACCGCCTCGCGAAACCACGTGTAGAGCGCGTGCACGTCGGCGTCGCTGAGCAGCGCATAGGACGTGTACGGCATCGCCGGATAGAGATGCTGACCGTCGCGACGAACGCCGCGGCGCAACGCATTCGAGAAGTCGGCTTCGGAATAGTCGCCGATGCCGCCGTGCGTCGAAGGCGTGATGTTGGTCGAGTAGATCGTCCCCATCGGCGAGTTGATCGGGTAGCCGCCCGCGAACGGTTTTCCGCCCTGCGCCGTATGGCAGGCCGCGCAGTCGGCGGCGGTGGCGAGATAGCGGCCGCGTGCGAGCAAGGTCTGATCGGCGCTCGATGGCGCATCGGCGACGGGCGCGCTCGCCACGTCGGCGGCGACCGGCGCGCTGCCTTGTGCGAAGGTTGCGGACGGCAGGCACGCAGCGGACAGCGCGGCAACGAGCGCCGCGGCGAATACGGATTTAACAGGCATGTTATTGGGGGTTGTGCGCGGCTTGGTGTATTCGGACTTCTGGCGACGGGGCGCTGAACGACCCCGAGGCGTCACGACGATGAAGCACGCACCCGCGCGAGGGCGGGCGCGCAGGGAGACGGGCTAGAGCAGCTCGTACTCCATCATTTCGAGCGGCGTTTCGCCGCCGTTCGTGAGCGTGCGCGTGCCGGCTTCGGTGAAAAACGCATCGCCCTTATGCAGCGTCGTTTGCTTGCCGATGTCGCCGGGCGACTGCTCGATCAGACGCTCGCCGGACAGCACGACGCGCAGGCCCGGCCCGAACTGCCGGTACGGCGCGGCGATCTCGCCGGGTTGCAACCGCACGCGCCAGCCGCGCACGCGCGCCTTGTCGAGCACCAGCGAGAAGCCGCTCAGACCCGAGCGGTCGGCGTTGCCATAGTTGCCGCGTTCGAGCGCGATCACTTCGAAGGCCACCTGATGAATCAGCGCATTGCCGATATTGCTGACCTGATCGACGATGCCCGCCGTCTGGTAATCGCCGAAGCGCACCGAGCCCGTCACCATCTCCACGACCTTGCCCGCGCCTTCGCCCTTGCGTTGAATGAAGGAGCGCGATCCGTTGATGATGGTGTTGACGAACGTGAGGTTCTGCGCGTGCCACATCGTCGATTCGCCAGGCCGGATCATGACGCGCATGACGCGAATCTGGCTGTTTTGCATGACGACGTGATGCAGCGGTTCCTCGGACGTCGGTACGACGCGGCTGCCGACCGCCGCGGCCGAAGGCGGGGCGGCGCCCGTGGCGCTGTCGTCGGTTGGCGCGCTGTCGCCGGCGGCTCGCGCCGTGCCCGGCAGGAATCCGGCCACGACCGACAGCAGGGTCGATCCCGCGCCCAGCAGCATGGCGTGGCGGCGCTGGCTGTCTACGCCAGCCGCGCTGCTCGCCTTGTCCGCGTTGTCCCGAGGAATGTCACGTTCAGTCACTGATCTTTGCTCCGTTTCTAAAACCGTTCACGCCTGCGACGAATCGAATGCCGGGTTCCGGCGACCCGCCTGCGAAGTGATGAAAAACAGCATGGCGAGCACGCCCAGCAAATCGATCGCCGCGCCCAGCAGAAAGCCGCTGTCGTAGCCGCCGAGGTATTGCACGGCCATGCCCATCAGCGCCGGTCCGACGATGCCGGACGTGTTGGCGATCAGATGGACGAAGCCGCCCACGCCGCCCACGTGATCGGCGGGAATCAGCTCGTGGATGGTGGCCCAGCAGGCCTGGCACGCGGCGGAAAGAAACATCACGGCCAGTGCGACCAGCGCGACGATCACGGGCGTCGACTGCGCATGCCCGACGCTCAGCACCGAAATGCCTGAGAGCGCGAGCGGCACGATGGCGGTCAGCTTGCGCGCGAGCAGCTTGTTGCTCATGCGCTTGAAGAGAATGTCCGCGACGATGCCGCTGCCGAAGTAGCCCACGCCGCCGCAGAGCCACGGAATGACGCTTACGAGACTCATGGTCTGCACGCTCAGATGCAGGCCGTGCGTGAAGTAACTCGGCATCCACGAAATGAAGACGTAGAGCATGTAGTTCGCGGCGAACAGACCCGCCGCGACGGCGAGCGTGCTCGGTTGCAGCAGGAACGATTTGAGCGGCGCGTGCGGTTTGGCTTGCGTGTGATCTGTGCGGCGGCGGCTCGATTCGATCAGCTCGCGCTCGGCCGCGCCGACGCGGCGGTTCTCCGCTGGACGATTGGTGCCGAAGATCGCCCACGCCACGAGCCACACCAGACCGAGCGCGGCGATCACGACGAACGCGGTGCGCCAGCCGAGCGCGACCGCCGTGAGACCGACCACCGGACCGGCGATCGCGCTGCCCACGGTTTGCCCCGAGAACGTGAAGCCGATCATCGTGGCGGTTTCCTCGCGCGGGAACCAGTTCGTGATGGTGCGGTTCGTGGTGGCGTTCATCGGCCCTTCGCCGAAGCCGAACAAGGTGCGCAGAAACAGCAGCGAGAAGAAACCGGTTGCCGTGGCCGTGAGCCCGCAGATCAACGACCAGCCGCCCATCGCGAACGAGAACACGCGATGCGGGCCGTAGCGGTCGGCGAGCTGGCCGCCGACGAAGGCGAACAGCGAATACCCCACGAAAAAGGCGCTAAAAATGAAACCCATCTGCGCGGGCGCGAGATGCAGTTCGTCGTTGAGGATGGGCGCGACGACGCCGAGCGCCGCGCGGTCCATATAGTTGATGGCCCCGGCCAAAAATAGCAGCGTGGCCACGACATAGCGATATTTACCTGGTTTCATCCCGTCTCCCGGATAACAAAAGATTCTGTATTTATGGGGTGAAGCCGCGAACCGTCCTGGGGGCGCGAGGCCCCGCGCGTGGCTCGCTTTTGGCGCTATTCGAAATGCGCGATCGTCACCCAGTTCGCGTCGCGTCCGCCTGGTGCATCGTGCAGCAGACGCAGCGCGCCGCTTTCGTGATCGATGCCGTACAGCGCGACGCGCGGTGTGTTCTGGCCCGCGACGACCATGAAGCGGCCGGTCGGATCGATGGCGAAACTGCGCGGGCTTTCGAGCGTGGCGATCGTGTCCAGATGCTCGATACGGCCGTTCGCGGCATCCACCGAGAAACGGCTCAGCAGGCCGCGCGTGCGCTCCGATGTGTAGAGAAAGCGGCCGTCGGGACGCATCTGGATATCGGCGCAATAAATGGAGTCGGGCGCGTGCATGTCGTGCGCGGCGAGCGTGACGCCCGAAGGCGGACGCGCGCGGCCGGGCACCATGCCGGTGTCCGCCGGAATCGACGGCACGCATTGTCGTTCGACGAATCGCAGCGCCTGCGCGCCGTTCGCTTCCACCACGCGTTCGAATACCAGCACCGTGCCGAGCAATTCGTTCAGCACATACAGGAAGCGTCCGTTCGCCGACAGTACGGCGTGACGCGGCCCGGAACCCGGCGCGGTCGCGAGCGTATAGGCGGGCTCCGCGCTCAACTGTCCGGAGTCGGCGTCGAAGCGCAGCGCGTGAACGCGGTCGTCGCCGAGCGCGGGCACCAGTACGTGCGCGTTGTCGTGATCGACCACAGTGGCGTGAGGCATCGGGCCGATATCCACGGTACAGGCGGGCTGTTGTTGCGGCAGACCCTGGGCGTCGAGCGCATACGTGCTGACGAGATTCGCGCCATACGAGGCGGCCAGCAACCAGCGCGCCGAAGCGTCGATGCGCAGATTCACGAAACTGTTCGACACGCTCGTTTGCGCGAGCGGCGTGAGCGCGCCCGTGGACGGATCGACACGATAGCTCAGGATGGCAAAGGGCGCGCGACGCACCGCGGCGTGCAGCGTGTTCGTGACCGGGTCGAAGCAGAGCGGCATGACCAGTTGCGCCGCCGGCGTGCGCGCGAGCGGCTGCAGTTCGGCGCGCGCGGGATCGAGCCGATAAGTGCTGATGTCGCCATCCTCGGCGTTTGACACGTAAACGTAGGTATTGGCCATGTCGCAGCAGGCGGCGATCGCCGCGCTCCTCCTGATATCCGGACGTTCACGGCGACGGAGAACCACTGATCTCCGGATGCAGCAACGTGCCGCACCTTGCCGTTGACGATCTTTGTGCCGCCCTGATTGATTTGACGAATTCAATGCATCCATAATACACTAAATCTTGTAACCGATTACAAATTTAAGAGACTTGAAGGCGATCTTCCGGCGCTTGCGTGCGGTGGTCCGAAGGAAATGTCGATGACGAACCCTACGATGGATGGTGCGGGCGGTGCGGCGAAGGAAGTGGCCGAACCGTCGCGAAGCGGCAACAAACCCGCGGCAGCCGCGGTGCCGCGCGCGTTCCGCGACCTGCTTGCGCTGGACGATTTCGAGCGTCACGCAAAACGCGTGCTGCCGCCGATGATCTTTCAGTACGTGGCGGGCGGCGTGGAAACGCAGTCGGCCGTCAAGATGGCGCGCGACGCCTATTCGCGTTACGCGTTTCTGCCGCGCATGTTCGTGGACGTGTCCGGGCGCGATCAGGGCGTGACGCTGTTCGGGCGGCGCTATGCGCATCCCTTCGGCATTCCGCCGCTGGGCGGCTCGGCCTTCGTGTCCTATCGCGCCGACCTGCGTTTCGCCGAGGCGGCCAAGCGCAGCAACGTGCCGATGATTCTCAGTGCGTCCGCGCTGATCACGCTCGAAGACGTCATCGCCGAGAACCGCGATGCGTGGTTTCAGGCCTATCTGGCGGGCGATCAGCCGCGCATCGACCGGCTGGTCGATCGCGTCGAGCGCGCCGGTTACGAGACCCTGGTCGTCACGGGCGACACGCCGATGCTGGGCAACCGCGAGCACAACACGCGCAGCGGCTTCAGCATGCCGATCCGGATGACGCCGCGCGTCATGTGGCAAAGCGCATTGCATCCGCGCTGGCTGCTCGGCACCGTGGCGCAGACGTTTCTGAAACACGGCGCGCCTCACTTCGAGAACACGGATGCCGAACGCGGGCCGCCGATGATGTCGAAGAAGGTGCGCAACACCAACAAGCGCGACGAACTCGCGTGGCGGCACGTCGAGGCGATCCGCAAGCGCTGGAAGGGCAATCTCGTCGTGAAAGGCCTGATGACGCCCGCCGACGCGCGCATTGCGCAGTCCTGCGGCGCCGACGCCGTGATCCTGTCCAATCATGGCGGCCGCCAGCTGGACTACGCCATCGCGCCGCTCGACACGCTGGAAGAAGTCGCGTCGTTCAAGCAGGACATGAAGGTCATTATCGACAGCGGCATCCGGCGCGGGACCGATGTGATGAAAGCGATTTCACTGGGCGCGGACTTCGTGTTCGTCGGCCGGCCGTTTTTGTACGGCGCGGTGCTCGGCGGCACCGATGGCGTGCAGCACGCCATCAAGGTGCTGGCCGACGAAATCGATCGCGATATGGCCTTCCTCGGCGTGCGTACGCTCGATCAGCTCACGCCCGCGCACGTGCGGCGCGTGGCGTGACGTAGCGCGACTTCACGCTACGTCGCGCCTGGGAAGCGCGCCCTACGCGGCGCGCTTCGCATTCCGCTTTCTCCGCTTCCTGGCAAAGGATTCTCCATGTCTACCTCTTCCTCCCGTCTTCCCGTGCGCCTGATGTCGGGCTTCGTCGTGCAGACGCCGTTTGCGGCCGGCATCGTCCCGCGTTTCGAGCAGAGCGGCGGCGCCGTGCAGATCGAGTGGAATCCGACCTCGGTGATCGTCAAGGCGCTTCATGCGGGCCAGCGCGCCGACGTGCTGCTCGTGACGCGCGAGGCGATGGATGCGCTGGTCGAGCAAGGTATCGCCGACGCTGCGACGCGCGTCGAACTGCTCAGCTCGAATCTGGGGCTGGCGGTCCAGCGTGGCGCGCTGCATCCGCGCATCGACACCGTCGAGTCCTTTCGCGACACGCTGCTCGGCGCGCGCTCGGTGGCGTATTCGAAGGGCGGCGCGAGCGGTATCTATTTCAGCCGGCTGATCGAGCAGTGGGGCGTGGCCGATGCCTTGAACGCGCGGGCCACGATCATCCAGGACGGACTCGCGGCGGAGAAGCTGCTGACCGGCGAGGCGGATGTCGCGATCCAGCAGATCAGCGAATTGCTCACGGTGGCGGGCATCGAGATCGTCGGGCCGTTTCCGCCGGGCGCGCAGCAGCCTTTGTCGTTTTCGGTGGCGTGCTTTGCCGGGACGCAAAACGCCGAAGAGGCGAAGCGTTTCATTGCCCACATCAACGACGAAGCGGCGCGCGAGGACTATCGCCGGGCAGGGCTGGACCCGCGCTGACCGGCTCGCGCGCGCCGTCAGGCGCTGGTGGACAGCGGCGAATGCTTGCGCCGCCGGGTGGTAGCTTTCACGGGCGCGGGCCCGGTGCTGCTGCGCACGATCAGCGCCGTTTCGATGCGCGGCAGCGAAGCGGGATGCGGAATCTGGTCGAGGCAGCGCAGCAGATAATCGGCCGCCTGCTCGCCGAGCTGCGTGAGGTCGACGCTCACCGTCGTCAGGGACGGCGTGAGGTGCGCGGCGAAGTCGTAATTGTTGAAGCCGACCACCGAAAGATCTTCGGGAACCCGCATGCCTTTCGACGCGGCCGCGAGCAGCACGCCGAACGCCAGTTGATCGTTGCCGCAGACAATCGCGGTCGGGCGCGTTGCCGGGTCGGCCAGCATCTTCAGCGCCGCGAGGCGCGCTTCGTTGAGGCTGAAAGCGTTGTCGACGACGCGTTCGCGCGGCAACTGAAAACCGCTGCCGCTCAGCCGTTTGCGGATGCCGCGGATACGGTCGGTGACGCGATCGTTGGTGGGCGGAGTGCCGACGATCACGCCGATGTCGCTGTGACCCAGCTGCACGAGATGATCGGCGATCAGATGCCCGATCGCCATGTTGTCGTAGCCGATGCTGGGCCGCCGCGCGTCGATCGCGAGCATCTGCACGCAGGGCACGCCGCGCTGATCCACGCGTTCCCACATCTTGGGGTCGTGCGTATGACCCACGACCATCAGCGCATCCACGCCATGACCGAGCAGTTTGGTCACCGCTTCGAGTTCGGCGGCGGGGTTGAAGTCGGAACTGGCCAGCAGCAGCGTGTAGCCCGACTCGTTGAGCCGGCGCTGGAAGGCGTTCAGCGAGCGCGAAAAGGTCTGCGTCTCGATGGTCGGCACGACAGCGCCGATGGTGAACGTGCGGTTCAGCGAGAGCGCGCGCGCCGCGCCGTTGATCACGTAGCCAAGGGCGTCGCAGGCCTGGCGCACCGCCTCGCGCTTGTCGGCGCGCACCGAGTCGGGCTTGTTCAGCACGCGCGACACGGTCGCGGTGGACACCCCTGCGTGGCGCGCGACGTCGGCCACGCTGACGCGCGGGCGAGCGTCAGATGCCGGTTGGACGGCTTCCGTTGCCATGTTCTGGGCGGCTCCTGGAGTCGAGATCGAAAAGTGGGGCGGCGAAACAGCCATTATCGCGTGAAAGCGCCCGCGCGGCGTGGCGCGGGCAGCGATCAGCGCGACTGGAGCAAGGCTTTCATGCGGGAAACCGCGGCGTCGGGCGCGGTCAGGACCGGCACGGACGTCGTGGCCCGAACCGCGGCGGCCGCGCGCGAGGTCGAGAAATGCGCGAGCATGATGGCGTCGCAGTCGGCGAGTTCCGGCGCACGTTCCGCGACGAGGCGATTGTGGGTCTCGACGTCGCCCTTGCGCAGCAGGTCGATCGCGCGGTCGACGACGATCGTGCGCAGCGTGGCCGCGACGCCCGATTCGCGCACGTATTCGTCGAACTCGTCGGTCATCGTCTTCACCGACGGCCCGAACGTGGCGAGCATGCCGATGCGGGTGCCCAGCGCGAGCGCTTCGCGGAACATCGCTTCGTTCGGCTTCAGGACCGGAATGCCGGCGGTGGCGGCCAGCTTGTCGATCGCGGGGCCGAACGCCGAGCAGGTCACGAGGATGCCGTCCGCGTCCATCGCCTTGCCATAGAGGCCGAAATTCACGAAGCGATCGATCATCTTCTCGCTCAGTTCCGTTTCGCGGGCGCGGTCGATGGTCAGGCCGTCGTCGAGCAGATTGACCGTTTCCGCTTCGGGCCAATGTGCTTCGAAGGCGGTGTGAACCGGTTGCATGGCGACCGGCGTCGCGTGTAACAGGACAATGCGGGACATGACTTCTCCGTCAGGTTTGCTGATGCTAGAATTGTAACCGATTACAAATTTGGGCTGCAGACGGATTGAGGGAATTTTGCGTTACCGCTTTTTTTCCGCCGCTTCGCGCCGTCTGCCGCTCCGTTCCGGTCATCGATCGCTGTCCCGCCGCGCGTGGGGCGCATGGAAACTGCCATCATGAAACCTGATTCGACCTTGCTCGGCTGCATTGCCGACGATTTCACCGGCGCGACCGATCTCGCCAGCATGCTGGTGCGCTCGGGCATGCGCACGGTGCAGACCATCGGCGTGCCGGGCGTGCCGCTCGATACGTCCGCGCAGGCGGTCGTGGTCGCATTGAAATCGCGCACGTCGCCGCGCGACGAGGCCGTGGCCGAGTCGCTGGCCGCGCTCGAATGGCTGCGCTCGCTCGGCTGCAAGCAGTTCTATTTCAAATACTGCTCGACCTTCGATTCGACGGACGAAGGCAACATCGGCCCCGTCGCTGACGCGCTGATGAAAGCGCTCGGCACCGATTTCGCGATTGCCTGTCCCGCGCTGCCGGAAAACGGCCGCACGGTGTATCGCGGCACCTTGTTCGTGGGCGACGCGCTGCTCAACGAGTCGGGGATGCAGAACCATCCGCTCACGCCGATGAAGGACGCCAACATCGTGCGCACGCTGCAGCGGCAAACGCCGTCGAAGGTCGGCTTGCTGCGCTACGACGCGGTGCAGGGCGGTAGCGAAGCGCTCGCGAAGGCGCGCGAAACGCTGAAAGGCGAGGGCGTGCGTCTTGCGATTGCCGATGCCATTTCCGAAGCCGATCTTTACGCGCTCGGCGAATCGTGCGCGTCCGACCTGCTGGTGACCGGCGGTTCGGGTCTCGCACTGGGACTCCCGGGGAATTTCGCGCGCGCCGGTTTGCTGCCCGAGGACGGCGATGCGCAGGCGCTGCCCGCGGTCGACGGGCTGTCCGCCGTGCTGGCGGGCAGTTGCTCGCGGGCCACGCAGGGCCAGGTGGCGCACTGGATCGGCCAGGGGCGTCCGGCCTTTCGCCTCGACGCGCTGCGTCTTGCGGAGAATGCGCAGGCGGTGGTCGACGAAGCCTGCGAGTTCGCGCAACGCCATATCGGTCACGAACCGGTGCTGATCTACGCGACGAGCGCGCCGGAAGAAGTCGCGGCGGTGCAGGCGAAGCTCGGCACCAGCGAGTCCGGCAGTCTCGTCGAGCGGGCGCTCGCGCAGAGCGCGCAGCGTTTGCGCGATGCGGGCGTGCGCCGCTTCGTGGTCGCGGGCGGCGAAACGTCCGGCTCCGTCGTCAGCGCGCTGGATGTGGGCGCGCTCACGATCGGCCCGCAGATCGATCCGGGCGTGCCCTGGACGGTGTCCAACGGCGGCGAGCGCTACGCACTGGCGCTGAAGTCCGGTAACTTCGGCAGCGTCGACTTCTTCGAAAAAGCGCTGCAACAGTTTGAACAGATGGGAGGAGCCGCACGATGACCACGATGACGAGCGCACAATATGCCGAGAATCGCGCGCGCGAAGAGATCGCGCGCGTGGGCGCGGATCTGTATTCGCGCCGCTATACGGTGGGATCGGCGGGCAATATCAGCGCGCGCCTCGAAGACGGCTGGCTGATCACGCCGACCGATGCCTGTCTCGGTCATCTCGATCCCGCGGCGATTGCGAAAGTCGATCGCAACGGAGAGTGGGTGAGCGGCGATAAACCGTCGAAAACGCTCGCGCTGCATCGCAACGTGTACGACACGAATCCCGCGATGCACGGCGTCGTGCACACGCATTCGACGCATCTCGTGGCGCTGTCGCTCGCGGGCGTGTGGAAGCCCGACGACATCTTGCCGCCGATCACGCCTTACTACGTGATGAAAGTCGGTCACATTCCGCTGATTCCGTATTGCCGTCCCGGCGATCCGGGTGTCGCCGAGCGCGTGCGCGCACTCGCCAACGAAGTGCGTGGCGTGATGCTGGAGCGGCTGGGGCCGGTGGTGTGGGGCAAGAGCGTGTCGGAGGCGGCGTATGCGCTCGAAGAACTCGAAGAGACCGCGCAACTCTGGTTGATGACTTCGCCGAAGCCCGAGCCGCTCGGCGAAGCGCAACTCGAAGAATTGCGCGCGACGTTCGGGGCGAAGTGGTAACACCTGCCATGCAGGTGGTGGGGTCCTGCCGAGGACGGCAGGGCTCAGGCGCCGCGCGCTACGCGTATCAAACGCGGTTTAGAAACGCGGTGTAGAAACGCGGTTTAGTTGTCCGTGACGTCCTTGAGCAGCACGCGGCCGTCGAGCATCGGCTTGGCCAGCGTGATGGCGTAGCCGCTGCGAATCTGCTGGATCACGGGACGCTTCAGATTGTCCTGATGCGTCGCCTCGCTGGTCCAGCGTTCGAGCTGAACCATTTCGTTCTTGTCGTCGGCGTTCTGATAGACCTCGAACGAAACGTTGCCGGGCGCGGCGCGAAACGTCGGCGAAACGGCCGCGACGTCCTCGTGGAATTTCGCCGATTCAGCGGGTTTCACCGAAAGAAACACCAGCACATTGCTGGTCTGATCGCCCTGCGCGATCTGCTTCGGCTGAATGCCGGCGTCCGGCGTCGCCGGAATAATGCGCATATGCGCAATACCGCCGTCCAGATCGGCCTTCGCGGCCTGGTGCATCTCCAGCAGCGCCGGCTGCTTCATATGCGCCTCATAGGCGGCCTGATCCTTCCATTGTTCGAGCACGTACAGCGTAGTCGGCGAAGTCGTCGACTGAAACACGGTGAACGACAGATTGCCCGCTTCGTCGCGCGCATGGGCGGCGTTGTGACGCAGCGCCTGCAGGAAAGGCTGCAATTGCGACGCTTTAACGTGCAAGGTCGAGAGATTCGAATACGGCAGCGCGTTCGACGCGGCGTCCGGCGTGGCCGCGAAAGCCGAGGCGGCGATCAGCGCGGAACTTGCGAGCACAACGAGTTTCCCGGTGCGATTGCGGAGTGTGGCGAAGCATGAATGGCGCATGAGAAGAGGCAACTCACTCGAAAAAGGAAGTACTTCATGGTGCCAGATCCCGGGAAATCAAACATGAAGAATCCTTTAGGTTGCGCAGGTCCGCAGTCGGGCGCGACACCACGATGCTCGCCTCGCGCATCGTGAATAACTTCGGTATCCGTATTAAAAATGAATCGTGTTGCGCGTGCCCGTGCCCAGTCCGAGGCGGCGAACTACGCTTTTGCATTACTCTACGAGCGAACATGCAGGAGAAGCGGCGTTCGGCTTCCCGCCGTGACGAATGCATCCTTTCAGTCAGCTGAAGGAGCTCACATGGTTACGCTTAAACATGCGATCAAGATTTCCGCGCCGAAGCACGCGGTCTACGAGGCGCTCACCGCGCTCGAGGCCATGCGCGGCTGGCATCTGGGCGACGTCGAAGGCGCGATTTCGCCGGGTCAGGTGATGACGTTGACGCCGCGCCCAGGCCAGCGTTTCGGTTGGCGCACCGACGCGCTGGAGCCGGATACGGCCATTCAGCAGACGGAAGTCGAAGGCCCGGGCAGTTCGGTCGGCAAGACGCTGACGTTCCGGCTCTCGGCGCTGCCCGATGGCCGCACGCAGGTCGATTTGACGCATGGCGAGTGGGATGAAGGCGACGACGACCTCCCGTTCTGCAACACGCATTGGGGCGAAGTGCTGTATCGCCTCAAAACCTTTGTCGAGCGCGCCTGAAGGAGATCGCGACCATGCCGCAGAAGCGTCCCACGTCCTACCATGTCGTGAAACCCGGCGAGCCGCATCCGCAAGGCTGGAAGGTGCCGCCCGTCAACGATCTTCGCTCGGCCATCGAGCTGCTGAAAACGATTCCGGGGCAATACATCGAAACCGATCGCGAGATCGATCCCAAAGACGAACTTGCCGGCGTCTATCGCCATATCGGCGCGGGCGGCACGGTGATGCGGCCCACGCGCATCGGCCCGGCGATGACCTTCAACACGATCAAGGGCTATCCCGATGCGCGCGTGCTGGTGGGGCTCATGGCGAGCCGCGAGCGCGTCAGCCTGCTGCTGGGCGCGCCCACGCGCGAGCTGGGCATTCAGATGGCCGACGCGCGGCGCAACGTCACGCCGCCGGTGGTGATCGACAACAAGGACGCGCCGTGCCAGCAAGTGGTGTATCGCGCCAGTGACGCGGGCTTCGATCTGCGCAAGATCCTGCCCGCGCCCACCAACACGACCGAGGACGCCGGGCCGTTTTTCTGCCTCGGCCTCGTGCTGGGCAGCGATCCCGACGATCGCGACAACGTCGACGTGACCATCCATCGTCTGTGTGTGCAGAGCAAGGACGAGCTGTCGATTTTCTTCGCGCCCGGTCGTCACATCGACGCGTTCCGGCAAAAGGCCGAGGCCGCCGGCAAGCCGCTCGCCGTGTCGATCAACATGGGCCTCGATCCGGCCATTCATATCGGCGCGGAGTTCGAAGCGCCCACGACGCCGTTCGGTTTCAACGAGCTGTGCGTCGCCGGCGGCCTGCGCGGCCAGCCGGTCGAACTCGTCGAGTGCCTGACGGTGAAGCAGCGCGCCATCGCGCGCGCCGAGATCGTGATCGAAGGGGAAATTCTGCCGAACGTGCGCGTGGCGGAAGATCAGAATACGCACACGGGCAAGGCCATGCCCGAGTTTCCCGGCTATACGGGCGAAGCCAATCCGTCGCTGCCGGTCATCAAGGTCACGGCGATCACGACGCGCCGCAATCCGATTCTGCAGACGCTGGTCGGGCCCGGCGAGGAACACGTGAGCCTCGCGGGCATTCCGACCGAGGCGTCGATTCACATCGAGTGCGAGGACGCGTTGCCGGGACTCGTGCAGAACGTGTACGCGCACAGCTCGGGCGGCGGCAAGTTCCTCGCGGTGCTGCAGGTCAGGAAGCGCAACAACGGCGACGACGGCATGACGCGCCAGGCGGCGCTGATCGCGCTGGCGGTGTATCGCGAGTTGAAGAACGTGATACTCGTCGACGAGGACGTGGACCTGTTCGACACCAACGACGTGCTCTGGGCGATGCAAACGCGCTTCTCCGGCGACATCGACACGATCTTCGTGCCGGGCGTGGCGGGGCATGTGCTCGATCCCTCGCAGACGGCGCTGTACGATCCGCGCGTGACCGCCAAAGGCACGACGACCAAGACGATCTACGACGCCACGGTGCCGTTTCACCTGAAGGAGCACTTCGTGCGCGCGCAGTTCAAGGACGTCGATCCGAGTCTGTGGGCGCCTTCGCTGTTCGGCAAACAGGCTGAGTGATGTGGAAGCCGTGGGGCGTTCGACGCTCAACGTCGAAGCCTCCCCACGGCGTCTTACACGAAGACTTCCGGATACACGAATCGCGCGACGTCGACGCGTTGCTTGATGAGCCCGAGCCCATGGAACGTATCGACGATATCCTGCTGTTCCTTGACGATGTCGGGCGTCACCGCCACGGTCGTGTAGTGGCGGCGTTCGGTCGATAACTGCAGAACCGCGGGCGGCACGCCCAGTTGCGGCGCGAGCAGGCTGGCCGTTTCCTGCGGATGGCTTTGTGTCCAGGTGTTCGCGTTGCGCAGTTCGCGAAAGAGCACGCGGATCACGTCCGGATTCGCTTTCACGAATTCCGGGCGCGCGAGATGGAAGGTCCGGTTATTCGAGAGACCGGTGCCGTCGCGCAGCACGCGCGGCGACGTGGCGAGTTGCTGGCTGGCGAGGAACGGATCCCAGAGCCCGGCGGCATCGACATTGCCGGAGAGATAGGTGGCGCTCACATCGGCCGCGCTCGTGAGATAGACGGGCTCGATGTCCGTGTATTGCAGACCGGCTTCGTCGAGCGCTCGCACCAGCAGATATTGCACGTTCCAGCCGCGCCCGATCGCCACTTTCTTGCCGCGCAATTCGCGGATCGATCGTATCGGCGAGTTGGCCGGCACGAAGATCCCGATTCCCTTCGGATACGGTTGCTCGGCGCCGAGATAGACCGCGTTCACGCCCGCGGCGTTAGCAAAGGCCGAAGGCGTATCCGCCGCGTGACCGAAGTCGAGCGCGCCCGCATTGAGCGCTTCCGTGAGTTGCGGCCCGGCCGTGAACTCGGCCCAGCGCACGTTCCAGCCCAGCGGTTCGAGCGCGCGTTCGAGATGGCCGGTGCCCTTGAGGATATTGAGCGTGTTGAACTTCTGATAACCGATGCGCAGCGTGCGTGTCTCGGCGGCGCGCGCGATCGACATGAAGGCGGGCGCGGCGACGGTGCCGAGCGTGGCGGCCGTCAGCGTGTTGATGAAACGTCGACGTTGAATATCCATAGGATGACTGATCAAAGTAAAAATATCGAAGCCGCGATCGACCGCGATCGGTCGCGGCTTGCGTTGAACTAGCTCAGCAGCGCTTTCACGCGCGGGACGACGTGCTGCGCGAACGTGCGCATATCCGCCTCGAAGGGCTGGAATTGCAGCATGAACAGTTCGACGCCGGCGCGATGAAAGTCGGCGATGCGCTGCGCGACCGCGTCATAGCTGCCCACGAGTTGCGCGGCCGTGCCGCCGTTCGATCCCACGCGGGCCGATTGCGCAAAGGTCTGGAACATGACGGCCTTCGGGTCGATGTTCGCCTGCTGGCGCTCGCGCAGCGGACGGTCTTTTTCCGCGAGCGCGAAAAGGTGAGCGTGATGTTCGTGCGCCTGCGCGTCGGTCTCGCGCGCGATCACGAAAGCCGAGAGACCGTAGCGCAGCGCGGGGCGGCCTTGCGGGCGCGCGCGGGCGGCAACGTCGCCGATCAGACGCTGCACGTCGTCGAGCGGCTGGCCGTTGATGAACCACACGTCGCCTTTATCCGCCACCAGTTGACGCGCCGGTTCGGATTCGCCGCCCACATAAATGCGCGGACGTTCACGGAAAGGATCGGTGGGGCGCAGCGCGTAATCGTCGACGCGAAAATGTTCACCGTCGAACGACGTGCGTTCGCCGCGCAACAGCGAATCGACCACCGTGATCCACTCGCGGCCGTAGGCGTAGCGCGCGTCGTGTTCAGCGAAGCCGATGCCGGCGCGCTCCAGTTCGGGACGATTCCACGCGTTGACGAGATTGATCGCGAAACGGCCGCCGCTGATGTGTTCGATCTGCTGCGCCATCTTGGCGAGCACGACGGGATGGTAAAGATAAGGCTTGATGGCCGCGATGATCTCGATGCGCTCGGTGAGCGCCGCGAGCGCGGCCGACGCGGTCCAGGCTTCGAGCTGGTCGAGTTGCGGATCGTGCGGATTGATCGTGTGCTGAGCCACGAGAACCGAGTCGTAGCCGAGGCGTTCGGCCTCGAGCACGAGGGCCTTGTTGCGAGCCCACGACGCGTCGTAGGGCTCGGCGGGATCTTGCAGGGCGGCGCGGCTGCCGTGGACCAGAGCCCAGACACCGAAACGGGGCAGCGGGTGAGACATGAGCATCATCTAGGTTGACGGAACGATCCGCCATGATGCGCTTTTGGTCGCTCGCGCGAGCGAAGCATTTTTGCTATCGATGTTCCTGGAATGGCTAACGCGCGGCGGGGCGAACCATCACCAGATCCCGATGCAGATCGTCACCGCATACAAACGTGGTTTCGCCGACCGTCGCAAATCCATTGCGCTCGTAAAAGCGGATGCCGCGCGCATTCTGATCGTTGACGGTCAGCCGGATCGCGCCATTCAACGCGGCCAGCGTCGCTGAAACCAGCTTTTGCGCCGCGCCGGTGCCGTGATACGCCGGGAGCACGTAACACCGCGTCAATTCCGCCATGCCGTCTGCGAGCGGCATGTCCAGCACGTCAGGACGATGAGTCAGCACGCTGAAACCGACGACATGGCCGCCATCGTCCGCGACGCGCACATCGAAATTGCCGTCGGCCAGAATCGATTCGAAGCGTGACGGCGTGAGATTCTCGTCGATATATTTTCGAAGCTCGATGTCCGGCGTATTCGCGGGACAAGCGAGTGCGAAGGCCTGAATCGCGACTGCGCTGATGGCTTGTGCGTCGGTTTGCGAAGCTGTACGAATGTGCATGGTTTAAACCCGTCAATTACACCGATGGTGTGAATCACTCGTTTAAGCGATCACGGAAGCGGGCCGGGGACGCGCCGCGAGTGCCGTGGCCGCCTCGATACCGATGCCGGTCATGCAGAGCAGGCGCACGACGATCTCATCCTTGACGCTGCCCGAAATCCGGTCCGTGGTGATGGCGAGGCTTGCGCCGACGATCGCGTGCGCGCTCAGGTGCCAGACGAGATCGGGATCGGTCACGCTGAACAGTCCCGCCTCGACGGCGCGGCGCAAATCGCGAATCGCAAACGGCCCCATGCGCCGGAACAGCGCGTCGGCGATCACCTCCGAGCGGAACAGCATTTCCTTCCAGCGGATATCCGTCGTGGCCGCTTCGAGCACCGTGCGAATGCCGAACGCGTAGACCTCGGCTGGATCGGACAGGCCGGCGGTCGCGCGTTCGATGCGCAGCGCCAGCTCGTGCATCATGTCCTCGAGCACCGCGATCGCGAGTTCGTCCTTCGATTTGAAGTAGTTGTAGACCGTTCCCGCGCCGACATCGGCGAGATCGGCGATCTCCAGCATCGTCGCGGCGTCGATCCCTTTCTCGCTCATGATCGTGCCGGCGGCCTTGATCAGCGCCTCGCGGTTACGGCGCTGCCGCCGCGCCACGCGTCCTTCCTTCTCGCTTTCGTTGGCCGAAGCGCTCATCGAAATCTATCCAGAGTCATTGTTGACGATCATTCTAATCCGAATGGGCGCCCGCCAGGCTGTGCGCCGGTGCGTTCCATGGGGACAAATGATCCGCGATGATTGACTGTGAGCGAATATCGAATCTGATCGTTTACCATATGTGACGACCATTCAGTTTTGACCTACATTCTGTCTCAAGCGGCGTGCGGATGCGCGGATGGCCGGGCGGCAGGCGTCCCGGACAGCGGCATCGCACCTTGCAACATCAGCCCAGCAGGGCGACGAATCCAGGAGACAGAACATGAACGCCCCCGCCTCAAGCCCGAATTCCCGCTTCGATGCCGACGTCGCCATCATCGGCGGCGGTCCTGTCGGCACGCTGCTCGCCATCCTGCTCGGTCAGCGCGGCAAACGCGTCACGCTGGTCGAGCGCTGGTCGAAGGCGTACGGGCGGCCGCGCGCCGTCACCTACGACCACGAAATCGCCCGCATTCTCGCGACGCTCGGGATCGACTCGGAGCACGATCCGGCCATCTCGTATCACGACGAGCTGTATTACTGGAAAGACGCGCGCGGCGAGAATCTGCAGATCGTCGATTGGCAGAGCCAGTCGGCGTCGGGCTGGCGCGTGCGTTACTGGTTCAATCAGCCCGACCTCGAAGCGCGGCTCACGCGCATCGTCGACGGCATGCCGGGCATCACGCAGCTGCGCGGATGGGAGGGCACAGAGCTGGTTCAGGACGATGACAGCGTGACGGTGTCGCTCAGACGCACGCCGCAGGAAGTTGGCGAGGGCGTTGGCGATGTCGATACCCGCGTGCTGCGCGCGAAGTACCTCGTGGGCGCGGACGGTGCGAACAGCTTCGTGCGCGAGGCGCTCGGCATCGAGAACGAGGACCGCGGCTATTTCTTCGACTGGCTCATTCTCGACCTCATCCCGCGCGAGGCCTACACCGCGCAGCCGATGCAGTGGCAACTGTGCGATCCGAAGCGCCCGACGACGATCGTGCCCGGCGGCCCTGGCCGTCGTCGCTGGGAGTTCATGGTCCTGCCGGGCGAGTCGGCGCAGGAGTTGCAGACGACGCGACGCGCGTGGGAACTGCTGGCGCCCTGGGGCATGACGCCCGACAAAGCCGAACTCGAACGCAGCGCGGTTTATCGTTTTCAGGCGCGCTGGGCGAAGACCTGGCATCGCGGCCGTTGCGTGATTGCGGGCGACGCCGCGCATCTGATGCCGCCGTTTGCGGGCGAGGGCATGTGCGCGGGGTTGCGCGATGCGTTCGCGCTCGGCTGGCGTCTGAACGCGATGCTCGAAGGCCGGATGTCCGACGCCGTGCTCGACAGCTACACCACCGAGCGCCTTGAACACGCGAAGCATTACATCGAGTTCAGTCAGGAGCTGGGCAAGATCATCTGCATTGCTAACGAAAATGAGGCCGCTGAGCGCGATGTGAAAATGAAGGCCGATTTGCAGGCGCGCAATCATCAGCCGGTACCGACCGATGTGTGCCATCTGGGACCGGGCGCCTGGTCCGCCGGATCGGCGCATGCGGGCGAGTTGTCGGTGCAGGGCGTGGTCGAGGCGAACGGGCGGCGCGACCGGTTTGATCAGGCCGTGGGGCATGGCTGGTTCGTGATTGGTCTGGATGCCGATCCGGCGCAGGCGCTCGGGCCCGAGCGGCTGGAGCAACTGGCGCTGATCGAAGGCCGCACGGCGCGCATCGGCACGCCGGGTGGTGAAAATACGCCTTGCGATGCGCTCGATATCGACTCAACGTACCGGCAGTGGCTCGAAAAAATTGATGCCAACTTTGTCGTGCTGCGCCCCGACTTCTACGTGGCGGCCACGGCGAGCAGCGCGGCGCAGTTGCGCCAGCGTTTCGACGAAGTCATCGCGAAGCTCCATGTTCGCGTTCGCGAAGTCGCCTGAGTACGGAGTGCGTTCATGACTGCGAGCTTTACCTACGATATGCATCCGGGTCGCATTCTGTTCGGACCCGGAACGCTTGACGCCGTCGCCGACGAAATCGCGCGACTGGGCGCGAAGCGCGCGCTGATTCTCTCGACGCCGTCGCAACGCGCCGACGCGCACAAACTGGCCGCGCAGATCGGCCCGCTGGCGGCGGGCGTGTTCAGCGAGGCGGCGATGCACACGCCCGTTGCGGTGACGCGCGATGCGCTCGCCGCATTCGACGCGGCGCGCGCGGATTGCCTCGTGGCGCTCGGCGGCGGATCGACGATCGGCCTGGGCAAGGCCATCGCGTGGCGCAACGACGCCCCGCAGATCGTGGTGGCGACGACCTATGCCGGTTCGGAAGTCACGCCGATCCTCGGTCAAACCGAAGACGGCATCAAGACGACCGTGCGCGATCCGAAAATTCTGCCGGAAGTGGTGATCTACGATCCGGCGCTGACGCTCGGCCTGCCGGTCGCGATGAGCGTGACGAGCGGCCTGAACGCGATCGCGCACGCGGTGGAGGGCGTCTATGCGCGGGATCGCAATCCGGTGACGTCGCTGATGGCCGTCGAAGGCGTGCGGGCGTTGCGCGATGCGCTGCCTGCAATCGTCTCGCGTCCCGACGATCTCGCCGCCCGATCCCGTGCGCTTTTTGGATCGTGGCTGTGCGGCTCGGTGCTCGGCACGGTCGGCATGTCCTTGCATCACAAACTCTGCCACACGCTGGGCGGCAGCTTCGATCTGCCTCACGCGGAAACGCACGCCATCGTGCTGCCGCATTCCGCGGCCTATAACGCCAAAGCGGCAGCGCAGGAACTTGAGCCGCTTGCGCAGCTGTTCGGTGGAACGATCGGCGGCGGCCTCTACGACTTCGCGCGCTCGCTTGGTGCGCCGCTTTCCCTGCGCGATCTCGGGCTGACATCCGCGCAACTCGACGCAGCCGCCGACCTCGCGGTGCGCAACCCGTACTGGAATCCGCAGCCTGTCGAGCGCGACGCCGTGCGTGCGTTGCTGCAGCGCGCGTGGGAAGGCACGCGGCCGGAATAACGGCCCGTCAAATCATTAAAAGGAATCCTTAATATGTCCCAGTTCTTTACCGAAGCGAATTCGGAGCAGGCCGTGAATGCACGCATGGGCGCGGAGGTCGACGCGCGCCTGAAGACGGTCATGGCCTCGCTCGTCACGCATCTCCACGCCTTTATCAAGGACGTGCATCTCACGCAGGACGAGTGGGAACGCGCCATTGAATTCCTGACGCGCACCGGACAGATTTGCGGCAACGAGCGCCAGGAATTCATTCTGCTGAGCGACACGCTGGGCGTGTCGATGCTCGTCGATGCGATCAACCACCGTCGCCCCGACGGCGCGACCGAAAATACCGTGCTCGGTCCGTTTCATGTGGCCGAGTCGCCGCAGCGCGAGATGGGCGCGTGCATCACGCTCGATGGCAAAGGCGAAAGCTGCGTGTTCGAAGGGCGCGTGCTCGATCTTCAGGGTAATCCGGTGGCCGACGCGCGGCTCGATGTCTGGTCCGATAATCCGGATGGCTTTTACGACGTTCAGCAGCCCGGCATTCAGCCGAAATGGAACAATCGCGGCATCTTCACGACGGGTGCCGATGGCGCATACCGATTTATCGGCATTAAACCGGTGTCGTATCCGATTCCCGACGATGGCCCGGTCGGCAAGATGCTGGCGGCGCTCGGGCGGCATCCGTATCGGCCCGCGCATATGCATTTCATTGTGACCGCGCCCGGTTTCGAGAAGATCGTCACGCACACCTTTGTGGGCGACGACGCCTATCTGAAATCCGATGCGGTATTTGGCGTGAAGGAAACGCTCGTTGCACCGTTCGAACGCGTGAACGACGGCAGCACGCGCTGGCGGTCGGCATTTGATTTCGTGCTGACGCCGGAGTGAATAAGGCGTTGAGTTTGCCGACTCGATTGCAAAGTGCTTAATAAGCCATCCAATTTACTTATTGAATGGATGGCGAAAAGCGCTATCCGCGCAAGGTGTGGATAGAGCGTTAGCGCTTGCGTCCTTTCGATGACTTGCCGTTTACCCTCGATAGTCCCGCTCACGCGCGTTTCCTATGTTGTGCAAGCTGGCCGGGAAACCGGCCGGCGAACCCACAACGGTCGAACAGGAACGACAATGAACGGCAGCGCAGGCGCTCGCGACAATGGCTACGGAAAGGGTGCGGTGAACGCCGCAGGCGGTTGGCCAAGTATGGCCGCGATGCTGTCCAGCGGAATCGTGGCGGGCCTCACGGGCGCGATCTGCATCTGGATTTACGAGGCGGTCGTGTGGGTTGGCGTGCAGCATCTATTGACGCTCGGCGGCATCCCCAGCAACGCCACGGGCCTCGTGTTCGGCAAGCATGTTCAGCAGAGTCTGGGCGTTGGCGCCTATGTGCTCGGCACGATCATTCACTTCGCGTTCGCCGCCGCGTGGGGCGTGCTGTTCGCACTCGTCTGGCCGTATTTTCAGCGTCGCGGCTACGAGGCGACATTCATCGCGTTGTTCTACGCGATCCTTGCGTGGATCGCCATGCACGTGGCGATTTCCATCGCGTCGGATAATCACCCGAATTACTTCGATCCCAATGTCGTCATTGGCGGATTCATGTCGCATTTCTGCTTCACGGTGCCGCTGGCGCTCGTGGTGAAGCGGCGCTACGCCGCGCTGCGAGCATCGCAACGATAAGGCGCCGCGCCTCGCCGTCACGCTCGCCTGTCTACGCGGATGGCGGGTTCTTCTGCAGGCTTGCCGCGCGCAGGAAATCGAAGTCCACGCCTTCGTCGGCTTGCGTGACGGTCTGCAGAAAGAGCTTGCGGTAGCCGCGCCCGGCCGTGGGCCGCGTGATCGGCGTCTGCGCCGCGCGCTGCTGCAGTTCTTCCTCTGAGACGAGCAGCGTGACCTCGCGGTTGCGCACGCTCAGGCGAATGCGGTCGCCGTTTCGGACATAAGCCAGCGTGCCGCCCGCAGCGGCTTCGGGCGTCACGTGAAGGACGATCGTGCCGAACGCGGTGCCGCTCATGCGGCCGTCGGAAATGCGCACCATGTCTTTCACGCCGGCCCGCGCGAGCTTGCGGGGAATCGGGAGGTAGCCCGCTTCGGGCATGCCAGGCGCACCGAGCGGACCGATGTTCTTGAGGACGAGCACGTCGTCGGCGTTCACGTCGAGCGCTTCATCGTCGATGCGCTGCATGAGGTCTTCAACCGTCTCGAACACCACGGCGCGTCCCTCGTGCTCCATCAATCGCGGATCGGCGGCCGACTGCTTGATGATGGCGCCGCCGGGCGCGAGATTGCCGCGCAAAACGGCGAGGCCGCCTTGCGGATAAACCGGCTGCGAAAACGCACGCACGACCGTTTGCGCGAAGCCCGGACCGCTCGCCTCGATCTGCTCGCCGAGCGTGAGGCCGCTGACCGTCATCGCATCGAGATGCAGCAGCGGCTTCAACTCGCGCAGCAGCGTGGCGACGCCGCCTGCGTGATGGAAATCTTCCATGTAGTGCTGGCCGGTCGGTTTGAGGTCGAGCAGCACGGGCGTTTCCTTGCCCATCCGGTCGAGCGCGTCGAGATCGATCTTGTGACCGACTCGCCCGGCGATCGCGCTCAGATGCACGATGGCGTTGGTGGAGCCGCCGATCGCCAGCAGCACGCGCATCGCGTTTTCGAAGGCGTGAGGCGTGAGAATCCGGTCGATGGTCAACCGTGTTTTGGTGAGCTTCACGGCGGTCGTGCCGGTTCGCTCCGCCACGCGGATGCGATCGGCCGTGACCGCGGGCGGCGACGCGCAGCCGGGAACCGTCATGCCGAGCGCTTCCGCAATGCAGGCCATCGTGCTCGCGGTCCCCATGACGGAGCACGTTCCCACGCTCGCCACGAGCTGGTTGTTGACGTCGTCGATCTCGTCCTGATCGATTTCATTCGCGCGGAACCTGGCCCAGTAGCGGCGGCAATCCGTACACGCGCCCACGCGCTCGCCGCGATGCGAGCCCGTCAGCATCGCGCCGGTGACGAGCTGAATGGCGGGCAGACCGGCCGAGGCCGCGCCCATCAATTGCGCGGGCACCGTCTTGTCGCAACCGCCGATCAGCACGACGGCGTCCATCGGCTGCGCGCGAATCATTTCTTCAGTGTCCATCGACATCAGATTGCGCAGATACATCGACGTCGGCGACGCGAAGCTTTCGTGAATCGAAATGGTCGGAAAGTCGATCGGCAAACCGCCCGCGAGCATGACGCCGCGCTTCACGGCTTCGATCAGTTGCGGCATGTTCGCATGGCAGGCGTTATAGCTGCTGCCGGTGTTCACGATGCCGATCACCGGACGTTCGAGCGCCTCGTCCGTGTAACCCGCTCCCTTGATGAACGCCTTGCGAAGGAACAGCGAAAACCCCTGATCGCCGTAAGCGGTCAACCCGCGCGTCATGCCCGTTGCTTCAGCGGGGTGGTGCGGGGCGTCTTTCTTGTCAGCCATGGCGTTCTCCGGAAGGTGTGCTGGCTAGGGCCGTTCGTTGTTTGACGACGTGCGTTTGCTGCCAGCGTACACCGCTTGCCGATTCAGCCACGCCGGGCGGAACGCGCGTCGGACGGAGCGGGCATCGCGCGTCTGAACGCCACGCGCGACGCCGCCACGAAGCGCGCCAGATTAAATAGTTCCGTATCGATTTCCCGCGCCGCGAGCCCACCCGTCAAGGCTTCCCGCGACCCGACAACCCCCGATCTTCCTGACGTCCGCGAAACACGCCGTAATTTTCCGTGCGATGTAAATGAGAATGCTTCTCATGTATATTCACCAACCTTAATGATTCTGTCGGCTTACGTGACGAAAAAGTAAGCCAATCAAAAGGGGAAGATGGTGTTTCAGCGAAGAATTCTGGCGATTTTGATTCCACTGGCGCTCGCGGAACTCACGGGCGCGCAAGGGGCCTCGGCCCAGACGGCCCCGTCGGCGGCTGCCGCGACTGCGGCCTCGGACGCTGCATCGAGCGCAACGTCCGCAGCGAGCGCAAAAACCGCGAAGAGCGCGACATCGCGCGCGGAAAGCCAGTTGAACGTCATGTCGGTCACGGCGAACCGCATCGGCAAGACGGACCCGACCAAATCGGCGGCGACGGTGTCGGTCATCACGTCCGACGACATGGAAGAGAACAACGCCAAGGACATCAAGGACGCGCTGAAATACGAGCCGGGCGTGGCCGTCAATCGCCAGGCCTATCGCCCGAGCGGCATCGGCAGCTCGACGGGTCGCGCCGGCAACGACGGCATCAACATTCGCGGTCTCGAAGGCAATCAGGTCCTGCTGCTCGAAGACGGCATTCCGCTGCCGCAATCGTTCTCCTTCGGCTCCGGCTCGGCGGGTCGCGGCGACTATCTGAACACGGACCTGTACGAACGCGTCGAAGTGTTGCGCGGACCCGCGTCCGTGCTCTACGGCAGCGATGGCCTGACCGGCGCGGTGAACTTCGTGACGAAGGATCCCGCCGACCTGCTGAGCATCTACGGCAAGAAAACGTACTTCTCCGTGCGCTCGGACTATGACTCGAGCGATCGCAGCTGGGGTGGCACTGCGACCACAGCCTTTAGCACTGCGAATGGCGCGGTGCAGGGTTTGCTGATGCTGTCGGGCCGTCATGGCCACGAACTGGACAATCACGGCAGCACCGGCGGCACGGGCGCGAATCGTGACGAAGCCGATCCGGCGACGTACAACAACCGCTCGGCATTGGCGAAACTCGTCTTCAGGCTCTCGGCGACCGACAAGCTCAAGCTGACCGCCGAAACGCTCAACAATTCCAATGAAGTCGACAGTCTGTACGAGATTGGCAATTACACCGCCAAGACCACCTCGTACAACACGACCAATAACGTGACGAGCAATCGCGTGAAGCTCGAATGGGATCACGACGACGAAACGAATCGCTGGGTGCAGCACGTCAAGAGCTCGGTGTTCTACCGCAACGCGGCGACCGACCAGTCGCTTCTGATCGGCGAAACGACGACCGACGTCACGCGTTACAACCACTACGGCGAGAGCATCGTCGGTGGCAATACCGTGGCCGAAAGTTCGTTCAAGACCGGTCCGTTCTCGCACAAGCTCGTGTACGGTTTCGACCTGAGCGTGTCGCAATACAGCACCGATTCGAATGGCAATACGGTCGATACGACCTCCGGTTATCTGGAGAATTTCCCGAAGACGCAAACGCTCAATCTCGGCGCGTACATGCAGGACAGCATCAGCTGGAACAAGCTGACTTTCGTGCCGGGCCTGCGCTTCGACTACTACCACATGACGCCCGATGCCGACAGCACCTATACGTCGGCCGCGAGTTCGTCGACGCAGCCGCTGTCCAATTCGAGCGGCAATGCACTCTCGCCGCGCCTCGCGTTCCTGTATGAAATCAGCCCGGCGCTCGTGCCGTATGTGCAATACGCACGCGGTTTCCGCGCGCCGTCGGCCAATCAGGTCAACAGCTATTACGGCGGCGGCGTGGCGGCCTCGCTGTATCACACCTATTACGAGCAGGTCGGCAATCCGAATCTGAAGCCGGAAACCAGTAACTCGTTCGAAGCGGGGATGCGCGGCAAGCTCGCATTCGGCACGAATCGCGTGGCGTATAGCGCGTCGGCATTCTATGGCCGCTACAAGAACTTCATCGACTCGGAAGTGGTGGGCGGCAGCATTACCTCGGCGAGCGATCCGGAGAAGTTCCAGTACATCAATTTCAGCAAGGCGACCATCAAGGGCGTCGAAGCGAAATTCGACTGGTTCGCGGGCGAGTCGGTCGAGGTCAAGGGCGGCGTGGCCTATATCGACGGCACCGAGCAGAACACCGACGGCACGAGCAGCGGGATCATGTCGGTTCCGCCGCTGGCCGCCGTGCTGGGGATCAAATACCGCGCGGACGATCGCTGGTTCGTGGGCGCCGACGTGACCTACAACTCGCGCCGCAACACCAGCGACGTGAACACGTCGAGCACCAAGTATTTCTCGACGCCGTCGTACACGATCGTCGACCTGCATGCGGGCTACAAGATCACGCAACACGTGAGCGTGACCGCCGGCATCAACAATCTGTTCAATCGCAAGTACTGGCGCTGGAGCGACGTGCGAGACCTGTCGGGTTCCTCGAGCTACGCGACGCTTAACGCCTATACGGCACCCGGACGAAACTTCAACGTCGGCATGAAGATCGACTTCTGAAACTCGTCCCTCACATACGAAGGATAGTCATGACTCAAACGGATTTTTCGGACCCCGAAGCATGTGCGCAATGGCGGGAATCGTATTTCGCGCACAAGACGGTGAACAAGCTGCGTCAGCGCGATGCCGCCGCGGCGATGCAGGTCAGTGAAGCGCAGGCGGTGGCGGCTTTTGTCGGCGTCAACGTCGTGCGTCTGAAGCCTGATTTCATGGGGCTGATCGCGCAAATGCCGCGACTGGGCGCCGTGATGGCGCTGACCCGCAACGAAGCGGCCGTGCACGAAAAAGACGGCGTATTCGAAAAGGTGAGCGCGGAAGGCCATGTCGGCCTCGTGCTCGGCGCGGATATCGATCTGCGTGTTTTTCATCGACGCTGGGCCTTTGCGTTCGCGGTTCGCGACGCGTCGGCCAATGGCGAGATGAAAAGCCTCCAGTTCTACGACGCGCAGGGCGAAGCCGTATTCAAGGTGTTTCTGCGCGCGCATAGCGATCACGCGGCATTCGATGCGATCGTGTCGGAGTGGGCTGATGCCGGGCAATCGGCGGCGCTCGCACTGCCGCCCGCGCAGCCCGCACCGTCGCCGCGCGCCGATGAAACCATCGATCGCGCCGGATTCCACGCCGCGTGGGCCGCGATGAAAGACACGCACGAGTTCTTCCCGTTGCTGGGCAAGTTCGGCCTGACGCGCACGCAGGCGCTGCGGCTCGCCGAGCCGCACTACGTGACGCGACTCGCCAATGACGTGATCGAGACGCTGCTGGTCGAGGCCGCGCGCGAGCAGGTGCCGATCATGGTGTTCGTGGGCAACGCCGGCATGATCCAGATTCATACCGGTCCCGTGACGAACATCCGCACCATGGGCGATTGGGTCAACGTGCTCGACGAACGTTTCAATCTGCATTTGCGCAACGATCTCGTCGCGAGCGCGTGGCTCGTGCGCAAGCCGACTGATGACGGCATCGTGACGTCGGTGGAACTGTTCGACGCGCAAGGCGAAAACATCGCCATGCTGTTTGGCGCGCGCAAACCGGGCGCGCCTGAACTGGCGGCGTGGCGTGAACTGGCCGGCGCGTTGAAATCGCATGCGCAATTGAGCGCGGCCTGAGGCGGCAACGTCTCGTTGCACGCCGACGTGCTGACACCTTGAAACTTTCCGGCCACGGGCCGGAGTTAGGGAAACCGGGGAGGGCATGCCGTTGCGGATGCCGCTTTCCCGGTATTGACACTATGGGAAAAATTGAGCCGGTTAGTTCGAAGTACTTTGCTCACCGCGATTCCGTCGTCAAGTACATGAACGAGATGGGCGTTCGTGTCACGCCGACGCGAATCGGTGTTCTGACATCGATGTTCGAAATCGAGCGCGGCGTGAAAGCCGACGAGATTTATAAATTCGCGCTCAGAAAGAAAATCGGCTTGAGCAAGGCGTCGATTTATCGCGCGCTCGTCGATTTCGAAAGCGCAGGTATCGTGTCGAGACAATGGGCGGCCGGCAATACCGGCGCGCGGGCGACGTTCTTTCTTCAATGCCCGTACGAAGCCGAAAAGATGCACTCGATTTCGTGCAGGAAATGCGGTCGGCGCGTGCGTTTCAAGAATCCGGGTTTTCTGGATGCAGTGAAAGCGGCGTCGCAGGTCGATATTTTTGGATCGCTGGAGCAGACCGTCAATATTCTGATTGTCTGCGGGACGTGCGAGTGAAGGGCGGCGCGAATTGAAGCGGGTGGCGAACCCGGTTATTCGCCGCCCTTTAACGCCCGAATCCTCACGCCTTCCTGACAAACTCCGTCTTCAGGCTCATCGCGCCGAAACCATCGATCTTGCAATCGATATCGTGATCGCTATCCACGAGGCGGATATTCTTGACCTTGGTGCCCATCTTGATCACGCCGCCCGAGCCTTTGAGCTTCAGGTCCTTGATGACCGTGACGGTATCGCCGTCCTGCAGCACATTGCCCGCCGAATCGCGATAAACCTTCGCGGTTTCCGCGGGCGCGCCCGCCTCGCCCGACCATTCATGCGCGCATTCGGGGCAGATGAACATGCCCGCGTCTTCGTAGGTGAACGCGGAACTGCATTTCGGGCAGGGCGGCAAAGTGCTCATGGGGAATCCTTGGTGCGTGGGCTGACAACGGCAGCGGACAACGAAAGCGCGCAAGTATAGCGCGCTCGCCGACGCACCCTGTCTGAAGCGGACGTCTTAAAAAATCGAGCGGCCGATGCGCGTCGTCAGCCATTCGAGCGCCAGCGAGCCGACCGCCGAGTTGCCCGTCGCGTCGAGTCCCGGCGACCACACGCAGACGGCGAATTCGCCCGGCAGCACCGCGACGATGCCGCCGCCCACGCCGCTTTTCGCGGGCAGGCCGACGCGGTAGACGAAATCGCCGGCAGCGTCGTACGTGCCGCAGGTCAGCATCAGCGCCGAAAGCCGCTTGGCCGAACTGGCGTCGAGCACGCTTTCGCCGCTCGCGGGCGAGACGCCGCCGTTGGCGAGAAAGAGCGCCGCGCGCGCGAGTTCCACGCAGCTCATCTCGATCGCGCATTGCCGGCAATACGCGTCGATGACCGTATCGGCGGGCATTTCCAGGTTGCCGAAACTGGCGATGAAATGCGCCATCGCGCGATTGCGTTCGGCGTGCGCGAGTTCCGATTGCGCGACGCGCAAATCGTAGCCGATGCCCGCTTCGCCCGAGAGCCGCCGCACGAAATCGACGAGCGCCGTTTCGGCCTGCACGAAGCGCCGGCACAGCACGTCGGTGACCACGAGCGCGCCCGCGTTGATGAACGGATTGCGCGGCTTGCCCGCTTCGAATTCCAGCTGCACGAGCGAGTTGAACGCGGTGCCCGACGGCTCGCGGCCCACGCGTTCCCAGAGCGCGTCGCCGAGCAGCTGGAACGCCAGCGTGCAGGCGAACAGCTTCGAAATGCTCTGGATGGAGAAGCGCACATCGGCGTCGCCGGTGCGATAGACCTGGCCGTCGACGGTGACGATCGCCATGCCGAAGTGATCGGCGCGGACCTTGGCGAGTTCGGGGATGTAATCGGCGACGCGGCCCGAGCCGAGATGCGGTTGCAGGTCGCGGCGGATCGCGTCGAGGATGGGCGTGTAGTTCATGGACATCGCGGACAAGGGCGAGGAGCAGGGAGCGAAGGGCGGCGCGGTGGCCGCCGCCATCCCGGCGATTGTAGCGGCTCCGGCCGCGTTAGCCGCTTCGTTCTTGCGTTGCGCGCGCTTGCCCGAATTAGCCCGGCTTGCCCGGCTTGTTCCGATTCGCGCGCGACGATGCGCCTGCGGCTTTACGCCGCGTCGCCCTTCATCTCGCGAAGATGCTTGTAGACGGTCGCGCGCCCCATGCCCAGCACCTTGGCCACGTAATTCGCCGAACTCTTGCCCTTGAACGCGCCTTCGGCATGCAGCGCCTCGACGAGTTCGCGCCGATGCTCGCGCGTGAGCGAGTTGAGCGCCACCTGGCGCTCGCGCAGCCAGCCGTGCAGGAAAGTGTTGATGCGCTCCTGCCAGTCGTCCTTGAACAGCTCCTCGGGCTGCGCGATCACGCCCGCGCCGCGCAGGAACAGATCGAGCGTCGCCTGCATGTCCTCGAACGCCGCGATGTTGAGGTTGATGCACATGACGCCCGCCGCGCGGCCGTCGTCGTCGAACAGGGCGGTGCTCACGCAGCGCATGCGCCGCCCGTCCCAGTTCACTTTCTCGTACGGCCCGAGCAGCTTGTTGCGCGTGGTTTCCTCGATATCTTCGAGCGCGGAATCGTCGCCGATCTCGCGCTTCGAGAGATTGTTCGACAGATACGCCACGGTCTGGTCCGCGAGATCGTGGATCACGACTTCGGCGAACGGAAAGAACAGCGTCGTGATGCTGTCCGCGACGTGCGCGTAGCGTTCGAGCAGACGCGCGCGCGTGTCCGGAAGGCGGGGCGCGGCGGTTTTCGCGGGTGCTTTTTTCGGCATCGGAGCGGACCTGTGGGCGACGTATGGGTGGCGCGGTGTGGCGCGATTGCGGAGGACGTCGATGATACTGCTTATCGCGCCGCGCGCAGATGCGTGTAGAGCGTGTACGCGACGGCGATGTCTTCGAGGCCGAGGCCGATCGAACGGAAAAACGCGTGGCGCGCGTAGGTCGGACGCGGACAGGCATCGTTGGCGAGATCGGCGAGATCGCCCACGATCGCGTCCGGCGACCAGCCGTGCTCGCGCGCGGCGATCGTCATTTCGCCCGCACTGTGCGGCGTGGTGCGGCGGTAATCGCAATAGACGTCGAGCGTGGGCAGCGCGGCCGGATCGATCTCATGCGCCTGCGCGACGTTCGTGCTGATCGAGGTGATGAGCGCGGGTTTCGTCAGCGTGTCGAGCGCGAGCACCGGCTTGCCCGACGAGGTGCAGAGCATGACAACGTCGGCGTCGGCGACGCAGGCTTGCGCCGAGCTTTCGACGCTCACGCGCGCATCGGTCGCGCGTACCTGCTCCGCGCGCGCGGCGTCGCCCGCGAGCGACGGCGAAAACACGCGGATGCTCTCCCACGCGCGCAGCGGCGCGGCGTGGCGGATATGCGCGAGTGCCACC
>NZ_JAAGPN010000294.1:0-9540 GCF_017104805.1 Paraburkholderia sp. Ac-20347
CCGCGTCAGGCGTCGGCCATCGCCAGCACGCGCTGCGCCATGCGCACGTTGGCGAAATCGACGAGCTTGCCGTCCAGCGACACGGCCGCGAGTCCGGCCGCTTGCGCCGCTTCCAGCGCCTCGATCGTGCGTCGCGCGTCGCGCTTTTCGTCGTCGGTCGGCGAGAAGGCGGCGCGGGTCGGCTCGATCTGCGAAGGATGAATCACCTGCTTGCCGTCGTAACCCATCGCGGCGGCCTTCAGCGCCCACGCGCGCGTGAGCACGGCGTCGCGGAACGCGCCGCACGGACCGTCGATGGCGCGCAGACCGAAGGCGCGCGCGGCCACCAGCAGACGCATCATCGGATAGGCCCAGAGATCGAGCGCGGTCGTGCTGTAGTGGCCGTCGTCGGTCTTCGCGGTGTGCGCGTAGCCCGCGTGCGCGCCGCCGATCTCCACCGTGCGCGCGCCGATCGACGCCGCGAAATCGCCGACGCCGAAATGCAGCGCCGCGAGCCGTTCGCTCGACGCGGCAATGTCGTCGACACAGACGAGCCCGCGCGCCGTTTCGATCAGCGCTTCGATGGCGAGGGGACGATGTTCGGTAGAGCGCTCGCGCAGCAGCCGCTCGACCTCGTGCACCGTCGCGATGTTTTCCACCTTCGGCACGAGCACCGCGTCGAGCCGGGCGGCGTCGCGCACGAGCGTTTCCACTTCGTGCACGGCGATACCGTGCGCCGTCGTGTTGATGCGCACCGACACCCACTTGCCGTGCCAGTCGAGCGTGTTGAGCGCCTGCACCGCGCCGTCGAGCGCTTCGCGTTTCTTGTCGAGCGGCACGGCATCTTCGAGATCGATGAACACCGCGTCCGCCGCGCTCGCCGCCGCCGATTGCAGCATGTTCTGCCGATGCCCCGGCACCGCGAGCACGGTGCGCGTCACGCGCGGCGCGTTCATGCTTCGCTCCGTTGCGCGGCGCTTTCCGCGCGTTCGGCGAGTTCCGCGAGAATGGATTCGGTGTGCTCGCCCACGGCGGGCACCGGGCCCATCACGGGCTCCACGCCCGCGATCGTCACGGCGGGCAGGAACATGTCCATCGCGCCGCGCTCGGTGCCCACGCTGCGATATCGATCGCGCTCGACGAGTTGCGGGTGCTCCAGCAGCGCTTCCACGTCGTTCATCTTGCCGTTGGCGATCGCGGCGCGGTCGAGCCGCGCGAGCACTTCGTCGCTCGTCCACGCGGCGAAGCGTTCGGTGATGCCGCGTTCGAGCGCGTCGCGATTCGCGAGGCGCAGCGAGTTCGTCACGTAGCGCGGATCGGTCGCCACACTCGCGTCGCCGAGCACGACCTCGCAGAAGCTGCGCCATTCGCGTTCGTTCTGCACGCCGAAGAACACCGTCTTGCCGTCGCCGGTCGCGAACGGTCCGTACGGCGCGATGGTCGCGTGGCGCGCGCCGCTGCGCGGCACGGGTTCGCCGCGTCCGCGCGTGTAGTAGGCGGGATAGCTCATCCACTCGGTCATCGCGTCGAACAGCGAGACTTCGAACGCCATGCCGCGGCCCGTACGTGCGCGCTGATGCAGGCCCATCAGGATGCCGTTGAGCGTGTACATGCCGGTGGCGATGTCGGCGATCGCGAGGCCGCATTTCGAGGGCGTCTCGGGCGTGCCGTTGATCGAGAGGAATCCGGTTTCGCACTGCACGAGCAGATCGTAGGCCTTCTTGCTGCTGTACGGGCCGCCGCTGCCGTAGCCCGAAATATCGCAGGCGATCAGGCGCGGGAAACGCTCGACCAGCGACTTCGCGTCGAGGCCCTGACGCTGCGCCGCGCCCGGCGCGAGGTTCTGGATAAACACGTCGGCGCGCGCGAGCAGCGCTTCGAGCGTCTCCTGACCTTGCTCGTCCTTGATGTCGAGCGCGAGGCTCTCTTTCGAGCGGTTGGTCCAGACGAACTGGCTCGACAGCCCGTCCATCGCGGTGTCGTAGCCGCGCGCGAAATCGCCCGCGCCCGGACGCTCGATCTTGATGACGCGCGCTCCCCAGTCGGCGAGATGGCGGCTGGCGAGCGGCGCGGCGATAGCCTGTTCGATCGAGACGACCGTGATGTCGGCGAGCGGGAGAGCGGAGTTATGCATGACGTCGGGTTTCCTTGCTAGTGTGCGGCGCGGCGGCGTGCGCATCGATGAATCATGCGGGCCGCGCGACGCGAAATACGGGTCTGGCTATACAGCGTGAAAATTGACTTGCGACAACGTGCGTTACGGCACCATCCAGCCGAGCAGCGGCGTGGACTGCGCCCAGACGAGCAGGCTCAGCGCCGCGATCATCAGCACGGTCCAGCCCGCGACGCGGCGAAACAGCATGCCCTCGCGGCCGACGAGACCCACCGCGACCGCGCCCACGGCGAGGTTCTGCGGCGAGATCGCCTTGCCGACCACGCCGCCCGAGGTGTTCGCCGCGGTGAGCAGAATGTCGGAGAGGCCGGTGTGATGCGCGGTCGTCAACTGGAGCATGCCGAACAGCGCGTTGGCCGAGGTGTCCGATCCCGTGAGTGCGGTCGCGAACCAGCCGAGCACCGGCGAAACCGGCGCGAAGGCGGTGCCGGCGCGCGCGGCCCAGATGCCGAGCGTCACGATCTGCCCGGAGAGATTCATGATGTACGCGACGCCCACGACGCAGCAGACCGTGAACACGGCCCAGCGCAGTTCGTGCAGATTCTTCACGTACGTGCGGGCGGCGGTGCGCACGTCGAGCTTGAGCAGGGGCACCGAGAGCGCGCCCGCGATCAGCACGATCGAGCCGGCGGACAGCAGCCATTCGAATTTCGCGTTGACGGCGGATACAGCGGCGCCTTTCGGATCGACGACATGCAGACCGGGCCACGCGAACGCCGAGGTCAGCGCACCCATTGCGTGCGCAACGAAACCGATCTGCGTGGCGGCGACGACGAGAATCACGGCGGCGTAGGGCGCGAGCGCGCGCAGCACTTCGGCGGCGGAGTCGCGCGGGGTGTCGGCGAAAGCGTGGCGTTGCGTCTGTCCTTGCGTCGTGCGTTGCGCGGCGGATTCGAACGATGCGCCGCCGCCCGTCATCGGCATGGCGATCGCGCCGCCTTGCAGGCCCGCGCCACGTGCTTCGCGTGCTTCATTCGCGTGTGACGCGCCGCCACCGGCCGCGGCGAGATCGCTGCGCAGCACCGCCGGCGACCACAGACGCAGAAACGCGATCGATGCGCCCGCGCAGAACAGCGCCGCGACGATATCGACGAGTTCGACCGGCAGCGCCATCGAGCCCGCGAACTGCGCGAACGCGAACGCGAAACCTGCGACCGCGGCGAGCGGCCAGACTTCCTTGAGTCCGCGTCGGCCGTCGAGAATGAACACGAGCATGAGCGGGATGAACAGCGAAAGCAGCGGCGCCTGGCGTCCGACCATCACGCTGATGTCGTGCACCGGCAGGCGCGTGATCTTCGCGAGCACGGTGATCGGCAGGCCGAGCGCGCCGAACGCGACCGGGCTCGTGTCGGCGAGCAGGCAAACGGTCGCGGCCTTGATCGGCTCCACGCCGAGCGAGATCAGCAGCACGGCGCAGATCGCGACCGGCGCGCCGCCGCCCGCGAGCGCTTCGAGCAGCGCGCCGAAGCAGAAGGCGATCAGCACCGCCTGCACGCGCTGGTCGGGGCTCACGTGGGCGAGCGCGCGGCGCAGCACGTCGGCGTGGCCGCTCGCCTGGGTGAGCTTGAACAGCCAGATCGCGTTGATGCCGATCCAGATGATCGGGAAGAAACCGATGGCCGCGCCTTCGAGCGCGCCGCTCACGACCTGGCCGCCTGGCATGCCGTAGACGAACGCGGCCACGATCATCGACACGATCAGCGAGGCGAGCGCGGCCCAGCGCGCGGGCAGGCGCAGCACGCCGAGCAGCACGAACAGGGTCAAGAGCGGGAGGGCCGCGAACGCGGCGGAAGCCGCGACGGAATGCGCGACCGGATCGAATATCTGGGTGTACATGCGTCTCCTTCGAACGTCTCACGGACGTTTTCTATCGAATCGAAGGAGACAATCTAACCGCCGGCGCGCGCGTCGTGAAATACCGATTGCGGCTATCGGGTATAGGTCCAGCCTATAGTGGTTCTGTCAGATCCAGGTTCAGCGACGCGAGCGCGGCGCGGATCGGCCCGGCAGCACGCCCGCCCAGACGCCGCTTTCCACGAGTTCGGCGACGAGTTGCTCGACCACTTTCTGGATCGCCAGCGAGGCGGCGCTGGTCGGCAGCGCGTTGGGCACGCACAACGCCACGGCGCGCGCGATCTCGGGTTCGACGAGACGGTGGATCAGGTGCTGATCGGCGCTGCGGCCGAACGCGTCGGACGAGACCAGCGTAACGCCGCCGCCCTGACGCGCGATCGCGAGCATGGTCGGCAGCGAGTCGATATCGGCGACCACTTTCGGCTCGATGCCTTCGCGCGCGAAGGCGCGTTCGATCAGCAGACGCAGGCCGTTCGCGGCGCTCGGCAGCACGAGCGGGACGTCGGCGAGACGACGCAGCGGCACGTCCGCGCCCGCACCGATGCCGTCGATCTCGCCGAACACGTACAGGTTTTCCTCGAACAGCGGCCGCACGGCGATGCCGCGCGTTTCGGCTTCGCGAAACAGGATCGCCATGTCGAGGCGGCCGTTCGCCATCAGCTCGGCAAGATAGCCGCTCATGCCCTCGACGATATGCAGGCGGATGCCCGGATAGTGGCGCCGCACATATTCATAGAGCGGCAGCGCGAACACCACGGCCACGCTGGTCGGCAGACCGATGGCGACCTGGCCCGATTCGGTGCCTTTCACCTGCACGGCGAGCGGGATTTCCTCGACCTGGCGCAACACGTCGCGCGCGCGCAGATAGAGCGCGCGGCCCGCCTCGGTCGGCTGCACGCCCTGATGGCTGCGCAGCAGCAACTGGCTCTTGAGTTCGCCTTCGAGGTTCGCGACCTGCTGGCTCAGCGACGGCTGCGCGACGCACAGCCGCTCGGCCGCCTTGGAGAGACTGCCGCAATCGACGATCGCGACGAAATACTTGAGTTGCCGGATATCCATAGGCCTAGCTTATCGCACGCCGGGCTCCGCCGTCACGCGTGTCGCGTCGTCGCTGGTGGATGCTTCGGGCGAGGAATCGGGCGAAGCTTCCACCGAAGCCGCCGCTTGGATCAGCGCCCGGATGCGCGCGTTCGTCTCCGCGCCGAGCGGGTTGTAGACCAGCATGTGCAGGTCCGGGCGGCCATCGACGGAAAACGACGACTGCTCCATCTCCACGAGGCCGAGCACCGGATGATGCAGGCGCTTCACGCCGTGCGCCTCGCTTTGACCGTGTACTTCATGGCTGCGCCAGAGCGCGTCGAATTCGGGGCTCAGGCTGCACAGTTCATCGACCAGCTCTCCGACGGCGGAGACGAGCCCGGCGCGCGCGACATCGGCCCGGAACGCGCCGACCACGAAGCGCGCGACCGCGTCCCAATCGTGCTGCTTGGCGCGCACGTCGGGATTGCAGAACAGGAAGCGCAGGATATTGCGCTGGCCGGGCGGCAGCTTGCTGTAATCGGTCAGCACGATGGCGGCGGCGCGGTTCCACGCCACCACGTCCCAGGTCGCCGTCTTGATGATGGCCGGGCTGTATTGCAGCGAATCGAGCAGTCGTTGCAGACGCGGATTGACGCCCTCGACGGGCCGGTAGCGCACTTCCGGCGGCCGTCCCAGCCCGAGCATGAAAAGGTGTTCGCGTTCGGGCTCGGTGAGCATCAGCGCGCCCGCGATGCGATCGAGCACTTCGGGCGATGGCGCGCCGCCGCGTCCCTGTTCGAGCCAGGTGTACCAGGTCGGGCTGATATGCGCGCGCTGCGCGACTTCCTCGCGGCGCAGGCCGGGCGTGCGGCGGCGGCCGCTGAAGCCGAAGCTGGCGGGATCGAGCCGCGTGCGGCAGCGCTTGAGAAAGTCGCCGAGCGAGGCGACCGAGGCAACGTGGGGAGGCATGTTCGCAGCGAACCTCGCTATCCTGTTAACCATCTTATTATGATGATCTCACTACTTTAACGGTATAGCTAAACGGCAGATAGTACGCGTTCCACGACCCAGGAGTAGCAACATGCGTATTTTTCTGACCGGCGCGACCGGCTTTATCGGCTCGGCGCTCGTGCGCGAACTCATCGACGCGGGCCACGACGTACTCGGCATGACGCGTTCCGACGCGGGTGCGCAGGCGCTCGAACAGGCGGGCGCGCAGGTGCATCGCGGCACGCTCGAAGATCTGGACAGTCTGCGCCACGGCGCGGCGCAAGCGGACGCGGTCATCCACACGGCGTTCGATCACGATTTTTCGCGCTTCGTCGAGAACTGCGAAAAGGACCGCCTCGCGATCCGCGCGCTCGGGTCGGCGCTCGCGGGCTCGAAGCGTCCGCTCATCATCACGTCGGGCACGGGCGTCGGCAGCGGTCAGCACGGCGAGCCGGCCAGCGAGGACGTGTTCGACGCGACCCATGCAAATCCGCGTATCGCTTCCGAACTGACGGGCCAGGAACTGCTCGATGCAGGCCTCGACGTGCGCGTGCTGCGTCTGCCGCAGGTTCACAACCCGTACCGGCAAGGGCTCATTACGCCGCTCGTCGCGGTGGCGCGCGAGAAGGGCGTGTGCGCGTGGGTGGGCGACGGCCAGAACCGCTGGCCGGCCGGTCATCTGTCGGACGTGGTGCGACTCTATCGTCTCGCGCTCGAAAAAGGCGCGCCGGGCGCGCGCTATCACGCTGTCGGCGAAGAAGGCGTGTCGAGCCGCGCGATCGCCGAGTCGCTTTCTCGTGCGCTCGGATTGCCGACGGCGTCGATTGCGCCCGCCGAAGCAGCGGCGCATTTCGGCTGGATGGCGATGTTCGTCGGCATGGACATGCCGGCGTCGAGCGCACTCACGCGCGCGCGGCTGGGCTGGCAGCCGGTTGGCCCGACGCTGATCGCCGATCTCGACGAAGCGCGTTTCGTGTAACGGAGGATTGGGACGCGGCGTGCGCAATGCGCGCGGTCCTTCTTGTCAATTAGTTCGGCATGCTGATCGATTGAGTTCGACCTGAACGCCGGATTGCCAGATGCGCCGTGCCGCTGATGCGTGCACGGCGCACGTTCTTGTGCGCATTCGCGCGCATCCTTACCAATACTTACTACGCATTGCGAATTGTCGGAGTCAGGCGCGGAAAGAACGCGTAACACAGCGTAAACAAGCTGCGATTGAATTCTGCAAGCATACCGACCAGCTTGTTGCATTGTTTCGTTGCCTGAAGAAGAGAGTTTTCATGAAGAAGTTGCTGGCGCTGGCAAGCGCAATTGCAGTGGCGGCCGCGCTTGGCGGTTGCTGCCTGTGGCCGTTCTGTGGTCCGGGTGCGTGGGGTCCGGGCGGTGGTCCCGGCGGCGGTGGCGGTGGGGGTTTCGGCGGCGGCCCGGGTGGCGGTGGCGGCCCGCACGGCGCGATCGTCGTGCCGCACGCAAGCACGTTCGCCTGATCGACCCGAAGCCTGAAGCGCGCATGACGGACCGCCGCGTTGCCGTGGCCGGTGCGTCGCGCGCGCATCCTCCGATATGGCAGTCACGCAGGATGTTGAGGACAACTTGAAAGCATCGCAGCTAGGCGTAGCGATCATCACCCTGAACGCCGGAAAGCATCTGGCGGAATGCCTGCAATCCGTGCGCTTCGCCGACGAAATCGTCGTGATCGACAGCGGCAGCACCGACGACACCCTGGAGATCGCCCGCCAGCACGGCGCACGCGTGATCGAAGCGGATTGGCCCGGTTTCGGCGCGCAGAAGAATCGCGCGATCGACGCCTTGTCGACGCAATGGATTCTGTCCATCGACGCCGATGAAGTCGTCACGCCCGAACTCGCGCAATCGATTCGCGAGGCGATCGCGCAACCCGATCAGGTCGTGTATGCGGTCGACCGGCTGTCGAGTTTTTGCGGTCAGTGGATCTATCACTCGGGCTGGTATCCGGACTGGATTCCGCGTCTGTTTCCGCGCGACGTGGCGCGGTTTTCGACCGACCTCGTGCACGAGCGCGTGGTGTACGACGCGCCGAGCCGCCGTCTCACGGGCAAGCTCATGCATTACTCGTACGACGATGTCGAAAGCGTGCTGCGCAAGATGGATCTGTATTCGACGCTGGGCGCCGAACAGCGTCGCGCGTCGGCGAAACGCAGCAGTGTGAGCAAGGCGCTCGGGCGCGGCCTGTGGGCGTTCATTCGCACTTATGTGCTGCGCCGCGGCTTTCTCGATGGCCGCGCGGGTCTCGTGATCGCGGTGTACAACGCCGAAACGGTTTATTACCGCTTCCTGAAGCTCGCGCGTCTCGGTACGCCGTAACGCGTGGAAAACGGTGGTCGATGCGAGTCGATCGCCGTTTTTTTGACGCTACATTCGCAACTAACGGCCAATCGCGCCACACGTTGCCCAGTCAGATCCCACGCGAAAAACACGTTGAACGGACGCACGGCAAGGGCTTGCAGTGCGTCCGGTTTTCTTCTTGATGCGTTAGCGCTAAAACCAGCGTTTTAACGCAGGCGCTCGGCCCACGCAGCGACCTCATCGCCGCTGCTGATCTTCGGATCGACCAGGCCGTCGATCATGAAGGTCGGCGACACGTGGATGCCATTCTGACGCGCGTATTTCGCGTGCCATTTCACTTCGGTGTCGAGACCGGGAATGGCGAACGCCTCGCGCAGCGCGAGGCCGCTATAGCGTTCGATGCGCGCGATGATGTCGTTGGGCGTCGCGTCCATGTTCGGGCCGCCGCAATGGCGCTCGAATTCGAATTCCTCGCGATGCGCGGCCACCGCGGCCAGCACCGCTTTCGCGCTTTCCTTGCCGCCCGGCAGCGTCGACGCCGCCAGAATGCAGCGCACGATCACGCCCGAATACATGTGCCACGGCTGCGATTGCAGGCGGACCTTGATCGTGACGTTCTCCGCGCCCGCGGTGTCGAGCAGGGCGTCGAGCTTGCCGAACGCACGCACCGAGTACGGGCAGGTCGGTTCGAGAAAGACTTCGAAAACGCGCGGGCCGTGGCCCCAGGTGAGCGGATCGGCGCGCCACGTCGGCGCGGAAGAAGCGGGTTGCGTCATGGTTTCTGATTCCGGTTGAGGATGAGGGATGTCACGCGACGAGTACGCAACGTGCGAGCGACGTGCAAGCGACGTGCAAGCGGCCCGAAAACCGCGCACGTCGCGTACCGTCATGGTCGTTATTGCGGCAGCGGGAAGAGCGTATCGTCGCGCACGACGTACTGCTTCTGGAAGCCTGGACGCAGCATGAACGCGCCGTACCAGTCGATCGAAGCGGGCTCCTTCACGGGGCTCGCGGCGGGACCGTAGCTCGACGCGAGTTTCGGATCGCCCTTGCCGAGATAGTGCGCGATCTGCGGGAACGGATAGATCGGACGGCTCGCGAGCGCCGGCTGATTCGGGATCGCCACGGGCGGCAGCGCCGCGTGCGCGCCCATGCCGCCGCCGCGTCCGTCGCTGCCGCCTTGCGGGCCGTCCGTC
>NZ_JAAGPN010000295.1:0-9444 GCF_017104805.1 Paraburkholderia sp. Ac-20347
CCCAACTGGCGGATTGTCGCCTTGATGCGCTTCCCGAGTTTCAGGTACAGCTCGACCGCCCGAACGCGGTCTTCGTATGAATACATGGACTACCTCCAAAGTAGTCCAAGATTTTGTCCGCATCCCCCTGGTCCTGAAACGCCACGATTCATTACCCGTTTCGACGATGTGGCAGTGATGGGTGACCCGGTCCAGCAGCGCTGTCGTCATCTTTGCGTCCCCGAACACGCTCACCCACTCGCCGAAGCTGAGGTTGGTGATTGCGACGCTCGTGTGCTCGTACAGTTTTGAGAGCAGGTGGAACAGTAATGCGCCGCCGGTCTGGCTGAACGGCAGATAGCCCAGCTCATCGATTAATGTTGCGCGCAACATTAATCGATGAGCTGGGGCTTGCAGGATCTCGACCAGACCGCGTGCAACGATCTGCTCGAGGTACTCGATGATCGTGTCGGTACGCGCTCGACCGTGATCACCAGCCAGTTGCCGCTCGAACACTGGCATGCATGGCTGCAGGATCCCACGCTGGCCGATGCGATTCTCGATCGGCTCGTGCATCAGGCCCACAAGCTTCTGGTCAAGGGTGATTCGATGAGAAAGAAAACGAAATCCGAAACCGCTGACGCCTGATCGTGATCACCGTCGCTATAATCCATTGACCGCGCAACACCACCATCCAGACCGATCACGTTCGCCGAAACGACTGATCACCATCACCGAAATCCGCAGAAGAGGCCATTGCACTCGCCAACGACACACCCTTTGGTCTCGCCAGCTACGTCTATACGCGCGACATCGGCCGCGTCTTCCGCGTGACAGAAGCGCTAGAGTTCGGCATGGTCGGCGTGAACGAAGGGCTGATCTCGACTGAAGTCGCGCCATTCGGCGGCGTAAAGACGTCGGGACTCGGCCGCGAGGGCTCGAAATACGGAATCGATGAGTACCTCGAAATAAAATACGTGGCGCTCGGAGGCCTCTAGCATCGTAGCTCGACCGGTATAAATAACATGGGGCCCGGTCGCGCTTTCGCGCGCCGGGCCCCTTTCACATCAACCGGCTTTTGCTCAGCCGAGTTTCAGGCGTCGCACACGCAGCGGCGGGATCACCGCGCACACTGCCGCGAGCACGAAGAGCGCCATCCCCCAGGTCTGCACGACCTCGAAACGCGTTCCCGCGTGCATGACCACGCCCATGACGATGATCGGGCTGCAGAAGTAGCCGACAAACTGCGCAGCCGTGAACGCACCCGTGCCGAACCCGCGCCGCGAGAACGGCAGCGAACGCAATCCCCAGCTAACCAGGGCGGGCAGCACGATACCGCAGCCCACGCCATTGATCGCGCCGCCCACCGTGAGCATCGTCTCGTCGTGCGCCATGCCCATGCAGACAAAAAACAGTGGACACAGCCTGCATGCTCAGAGCAAAAAGTTCCAGACGTCCATTTCTGCGCGCTTACAGTTAAAGCGGATATCGGGGTGCGGAGTCCTTCAATGTGAGCCATTGCCACTGGGTGAGCTCCTCGATGTTCGCGGGTCCCCCGTGCCTTGAGCCATTGCCGGAGCTGCCTTGCCCGCCCATTGGCATGAAACCGTCATCATTTACTGTCTGGTCGTTGACATGAACGAGCCCCACCCGCAGACGATCGGCGATAGCCTTGCCGCGTGACATGGAGCCCGTGATGATCCCCGCCGACAAGCCATAGTGGGTGTCGTTCGCCAGCTCGACAGCCTCGTCGTCGGTAGAGAACGTGGTGATAGAAACAATAGGACCAAATATCTCTTCCTTAAACGCTCGCATCTCTGACGTTACGCCAGTAATAACGGTCGCCGGAAAAAATACACCGTTCGATGTTCCGCCCGCGGCCAGCCTGGCTCCTTGGGCCAGGGTATCGTTTAGCAGATCATTGACTCTTCTGGCCTGCTCCGCGCAGATCAGTGGCCCCAGTGCGACATTTTCGGTATGGGGGTTACCAACAGGCAACTGTCCAGCCTTCTCCGACATACGGGCGACATATTCTTCGGCGATCCGTTCGTGAACGAGGTGGCGCCCCGCACTCATGCAGATTTGTCCCTGGTGCAGCCAGCTCGCCCATGCGCCGTTCGCGACTGCCAGGTCCATGTCCGCATCATCCAGGATGATCAGCGAGTTCTTCCCCCCCAGTTCGAGTGCTACCTTCTTCAGGTGCTTTCCCGCAAGCTCGCCGACGCGGCGGCCGGCCGCCGTAGATCCTGTAAAGGAGATCATCCGTACCGCAGGATCGGTAACAAGGGCCTCGCCAGCCTCGGCATCCCCCGGCATGACGCAAAGGACCCCACTGGGCAGGCCGGCTTCAGCCAGAATCTCGGCATGAAGGAATCCTCCTACGACCGGCGTTCTCGGGTCCGGCTTGAGAACCACCGCGTTGCCGCATGCCAATGCAGGCGTCATGGCACGACTGGAGAGTAAAAACGGGAAATTGAAGGGCGAGATTACCCCTACCACACCCAGGGGAATGCGTCGTGCAATCGACAGACCCCTGCCATCACAGGGCAACAATAATCCCTTCGGTTGAGTCAGCAACGCAGCTGCCTCATGCATGTGATTGATGACGAGCCTGATCTCGAACATCGCCTTGGGCGAAACCGCACCGGTCTCGCGGACGATCCACTCGGTCAACTCAGCAGTGCGCCGCTCGATGATCTGAGCAGCGCGCCGGAACACGGCAGCCCGCTCAAGTAACGGCATTTCCGCCCATGCTTTCTGCGCCTGCTGGGCAACCATGGCTGCCTTGCTCACATCGTCGGCAGACGCCCGCCCCACTCTGGCCAGTTCTTCGCCGGTGGCTGGCTCCGTGACGCGCAAGATGCTCTCCGCTTTCACCCACGCTCCGGTGAAGAGCGATTCGCTCCACACCCTAGGTCCCACGCTACTTTGACTATTCATGACGCTATCTTCCGGTTTGCAAATGCTAAAAATCAGGCGACCTCCCAGGCGGATTGATCCTTACGCCGGTCCTGCCGCCGTGAATTGCTGCTTCAACCTTCGGGAAGGGCTGGGAATGAATCCGCTTCGGGACAATCCACCCCGGATCTTCGCGTTCACGGCGCTCCTCGGGTGCCCTACAGTCCCGAAGTCGCCACGGGAACAGGCGAAGAACGCCCTTTCGTCAGGCGCAGGAAGCAGGACACGATGATGATGCACAACACCATCGCCCCGCTGCCCAACGCGCGGTAGCCCGAGAACTTTACGAGTGTCCCTCCCACCACCGGCCCTAGAGCCGAGCCGATCATGATCGATGCGGGAAAAGCCGCCAGGGAACGGCCACTGCGGTCCAGCTTCGCGATTGCGCCGAACGTGAATGTGTGCATGAAAATCATCAACCCGGGAAGCAGCACCATCGCGGCGACATAGGCCGGAAAGCTCGTTGCGTTCATCAGCACAACGACCAGTGCCGCGTGGAGGATCGGCGCAATGAACAGCACACCGCGGATGGACAGCCGGTTCTCCGTCCAGGCTGCAAGCGCTCCAGGGAAGATGCTGACGATCGACATCCCGAGCAGCGCACTGCCGATCTGTCCGTGCGAGAAGCCGTGATCAATGCCGACCCGCTCAAGAAAGCTGTTCGCCATCGCATGTTCAAGGCAGACGCAGGCGAAGGCGGCCAACCCGAACCATACGGCGCGCGGCAGGGGCTCAGAGTGGAGAGTCTGCGCTACGGACACGCGCCCGCTGCCCGTCCTGGGTGGAAACGACGAAAAGGACACCAAAGCTGCAGCGGCCATAACTGTGCCGAAAACAACAAACAGCGACGGCCCACCGTGGGCAACGACGATTCCCGGCACGAAAGTCATGAAGATGACTGCGAACACACCCAGTGCCACGCCAGCGATGGCCATCAGGCGATGCGGCCGTTCGCCCTGGGAGATCGTGCCGTGGGTAACACTCAATCCCGCTCCGGCTGCAAGGCCGCAGATGGCATGCAGGCCCGTCAGAAGCGCTGAATCCCGCGTGGTCGCGGCAATGAAGAAACCACACGCGGAAATCGAGAAACCGGCTGTCGCGACGAGGCGCCCCGACAGACGATTGAAACGCGGTGCCAGCAGCGCGCTGGCAATGACAATGCCGGCCAGGAAGAGCGTCGCCAGCCCGCCCGCCTGCTGCGGATCGAAGCGATACGACTCGATCAGGATGCCGACCCAGAGAGGCAGACCGACCAGATCGACCATGCCGGCGCAATGGCCCACCATCAGCGCGAAGCGTCCGCGCCCCTTGTCAATGGAAGCAGGATTCACAGCTTGTCTCCTTAAATGATTTTGTCTTGTGTCCGGTATCGAGCCGGATTCAGTCCACAGGAATCAGTGGTTTGACCAGACCGGGCTTACGGTCGATGAACTCGGCGATGGCTCTTTCGATATCCCGGAATGGAATGGTCTCGGTGAAAATCGGACTCGGGTCCAGCGTCCCGCCAGCGATCAGGGACAGCAGCATATCCATGTGCCGCAGATCGCCCAGACCCATCCACATCGAGACATTCTTTTCGAGCAACGCAGTCAGATTTATCTCCACGGGTACAGCAGGAATGCCGACCATCGCTATGCGAGCACCGAGGGCAGCGACGCCGGACCAGGCGTTGATCGTGCCGTTCACGCCCGCAGCATCGACGATTGCTTCTGCGCCACGCCCACCGGTCAGCGTGGCAACAACCGAGGGCGTATCCTCCTGCGAGGGGTCGATCACATGGGTCGCACCTAACTCCTTCGCGAGTGCTAGCCGATCTGCGACGGTATCTACCGCAATAACACCGGCCACGCCATGCAGTCGCGCGGTGTGGATGGCCGAGAGTCCGACCGGGCCTGCACCGAAGACCAGCAGCATCTGCCCCGGGGCACTGACAGCGTTCCTGACCGCCGTCCAGCCCGTGCTCAGCACATCGCCGACAGTCAATGCCTGAGCATCCGTTACACCGTCGGGGATGTGTGAAACACAGGTATCGGCGAAAGGCACACGGACATATTCCGCCTGAGCTCCACCGAGGTTGCCGAAGCGCGCCCCGGAGCCAAAGATGCCTCCTCGTTCGCAGACCTGAGTCTGGCCACGGCGGCAGTTGCCGCACTGGCCGCACCACGGCGCGGCCGGAGCAACGACGCGATCACCCACCTTGAAGTTGCGTACTTCGGAACCCAGTTGATGCACGACACCGACAAACTCGTGCCCGAGCGGGAAACCCCAGGGTGTGTGCATATGCCCAGCCAGGATATGTACATCCGAGCCACAGACCGTCGTCGTCCTGACCTTCACGACGATATCGCCGGACGACTCGATAGTCGGCTCCGGCCCATCGACCAGCTTGTAGTTGTTGCAGTCAGAAACAAAGACCTGTTTCATCGTCTGATCCTTTCAGTAAGTCAGCGGTATTACGCCAGCAGACGCGCAGTGGCCAGCAACACCAACGCCTGGTCGGAGGCGCCGACTGTCGCTGCGGTGTGCGAACAGGTATAAGCGAGCACGAGGCCGCTGTCCGGGTCAGCCACGAGTACCGACCCGCCCGCACCTTGATGCCCGAAAGAGCGGCCGCCAAGGTAAGGGTTGAACCCATGCGGCAATTCCACGCCCGACCCATAGCGGCTCACGTGATACAGCGTGCGATCCATGCCATGATGGCGCTCGGTTGTCAGGGCACCCAGGTCGGGCCTGGCCAGCAGCGGCTCGGCCACGCCATAGCCCAGCGTCGCATTGAGAATGCGCCCCAGTGCACGAGCCGAACTCACGCCAGACACGGCAGGCCAGGTGGCCTGCTGAACGCGGGGATCGGTAAAGAAACCCTGCGCGTCATGGATAATCGGCGCGAAGGATCCATCGGGGAGGGCCCGCCCGCTGGCAAACGCAGCGGCCTGCGCCTCGGTGAGGATCGGGGGAGCGAAGCTCAGTCTGGCCAGCCTGGGTAGCACGTCCATCGGCGCGCCGAACCAGAATCCCGAACCTGGTTCAAAGCCCAGGGGGCCAGTGATGTGCTGCGCCACATAATCCTGAATCTTTACCCCGGTCCCTTTCTCGAAAACGCCGGCCATCAGCGCACCAAAGGTGAACGCGTGGTAGCCGTGTTGCGTGCCCGGCTCCCAGAACGGGTCTTGCACTGCGACTTCCACGTCCAGCACGCCGGCAAGCCAGTCGTCAATCGAAAGCGGGCGGGCAACTGCGCAGATGCCGCTGCTGTGGTCCAGAATCATGCGCGCGGTGATGGTTCTGGTCACCGGTCGGTTGAAGGCCGGCCAATACGTGGCCAGTGGCACATCCAGATTCAATGCACCGCCCGCGTGGGCATGGGCGGCCGCCAGCGCGACGACAAGTTTGGAGACCGAAAAGACCTGGACGGGCGTCTCCTCGCTCATCGACCCGCCGGCCAGGTCGACGATAGTCTCTCCGCGGCGCGATACGAACAGTTGTGCGCCCCCCTGCATGCGGGTCAGGCAGCGTGAGAACACCTCGCGCAATTCTGCGCCGTCGGGGCTGTGCTGGCCGGTAACTGCGGCAACCGGCGGAAGTTGCAAGATGGGAGAGAACATGGCGCGGTAGATCTCCGTCCTCAGGCTTCTAAAGCTTGCGCTTGCGCCGTGGCAGACTGCGCACGCAGCGGTTCATAAAAACCGCGTTTGCTGTGCGTGGGAATGGGAATGCCGAAGCGATTCTCCAGGTCATCCATCATGGCAACAAGTTGGTCCGTATCCACCTGGTTGACGTTGCGGCGCACATTCAGGAAGGGGAAGTCACCGCGCAGGTTGGGTTTATATTCGTTGCGGATAAAGTCCATCGTCTCTTTGCCCTTGCCGGTCAGCGTGGCCACAGCATCAGCGACGACAATCTGGGCCAACTGATCGAAGGTCGCCCATGCGTCGGCTCTGCTCGGGTGGAGAACGCCCACTGCGTACAGATTGCGCACCTTGGGTGCGATCGCGCCGAGGTGGAAGATGGGGTGACCCTGGTCATAATCCACCAGCCCCTTGTCCAGCCACGGAATGTCCATGTCATACCCGGTGCAGAACAGTACGAGGTCGATTTCCTCGATACGGCCATCGACGAACTCGATCGTGTTTTCGTGGAAACGGCGAATATTCGGTCGGTGGGCGAGGATGCCGTGACTGAAGCAATGCAGCACGAGATCGCTCACAATCGGATGGGTCGCGCCCAAGGGCTGGTCCGGCACCGGCAGGCCGTAACGACCCAAGTCCCCAACGGTAGCCACGACTAGATCGGCCAGTTGCTTACGCGACAGGTGATCGGGCAGACCAGGGATGGGCGGCGGTGGGGTACGTACGTCAAGCAGATCCGGCGTGGGAACACCGAAGATCTGCTTGGGCAGGAAGTGATAGGCACGACGAGTCGAGAGGAAAGCCTTGCTGGCGTGCTCGGCGGCATCGACAGCGATATCGACGCCGCTATTGCCCGCGCCGACGACCAGCACCCTCTTGCCCGTGAACTGGGAGGGAGACTTGTACTGGTTACCGCGCAGGATCTCGCCCTTGAACCGGTCCATGCCCTCAAATTCGGGAATGAACGGCTTCCATTGCTGGCCGCAGGCATACACCACACCGCGGTAGAGACGCGTTTCGCCATTGGCCATCGTCACCTTCCAGGCATCCACGCCCTCGACCTTGATCGGGCTGGCGTTGGCTACGGATGTGTTAAAGCGCGTGCGTTCATACAGGCCATACTCGTGCGCCATGTTACGGATGTACGCCAGTATCAGTCGCCATGATGGAAAGGTCGGATAATCTGTGGGCATCGGGTAATCCAAGAACCCGCCGAGGTGCTTGCTGGTAATGAGGTGACACGTTTCATACATCGGAGAACCGGGGTTTTCGATGTCCCAGATGCCGCCGATTTCGCGGTGTCGCTCCGCCAGTTCCACGTCCACACCACCGCGCAGCAGGGCGCGCGCCGCGATCAAGCCCAGCGGACCCGCCCCTACGACGAGGTATTTCGTTGGCAGATGGGTCGATTGGGTCGATTGAGCGTCACTCATGGTTTTCTCCAGATTGCAGTCTATGAATCAAATCAACTTCTTAGGCGCACCGACGTGGCGCGTGCCGAGTGGGTAGTAAAACAGCGGGATATTCAAGGCCGCCCGGTAGGCCATCTCGAGCGTTTTGACGACGTCCTTGCTGCCGGTTTTTTGTGCCGCGCAATGGCGTTTGCATGGCGTGGCTTTAGGAGCGCGGCGAACGGATCAGTAGTCCTCAATAGCCATGTGTCTTACACAACACGTGGGAAGACATCCCGCCGTCTACAGGGATGTTTGTCCCGCGAATCCAGCCGGACTTGTCCGACAGAAGAAACGCCACCACCGGCGCGATATCTGCCGGCGTCCCGGGGCGGTCCATGATTCGGGTGTCCTCCTCTGCGCGGGCTCCGAGCGTTGCCAGGAAGTCCTTAAGGATTGGAGTTTCAACCGGCCCCGGACTGATCGCGTTCATGCGGATACCGCGCTCGCGCCAAGTCCAGCGGTTCTGCATTGTCCACACGATCAGCGCTTCCTTCGAAAAGAAATAGCTGCGCGCGCCGTAGATATCGTAGGCTTTGCAGAATGCAGCGACATCGCTGAAGCCCAGTTCCGCGCTCGCCTGAATCGGTTCCTTTTCGTCAGGCCAGCCGATGCCGGCCAGCGATGCGATGTTCACGATCGAGGCGCCATTCGCCAGCTTCGGCACCAGTCTGTTCGTGAGATATTTGAGGCCCACGAGATTAACGGCGACCACCGCCTCGGCCGGTCGCGTGGGCGGCAGACCCGCGATGTTGGCCAAGCCGTCGGCGCCGGCCGGCAGGACATTGACCAATTCATCGATAGAAGCCTGGCTGGATAGGTCGGCTCGAAAGAACTCACCGATCGGCTCGGGCGGCCGATTGATGTCGATGGAAATGATTTGGGCGCCTTGTGACGCGGCGAGTGCGGCGGTCGCTGCACCCACGCCGGAAGCAGCGCCGGTGATGATGACGGTCTTGCCTTGAAGCATGCTCAGTCCTTTGGATGAAATAGAGCGGGGTTCCCAGACCTATCTACTGCAACGACCGTGCCAGACAGCAGTCCAGCTTGGGGGGCTGATGAAACAAGGAGTTGCAGCGGAGCGGAAGGGATTACCCTGAATACAGATGCACTGAATTGATCAAAGATTGATCATTAATTCTGTGTCTCGCTTCACTACTTATCTGGGGTTTTCCATGATTGGATTCCATCTGTTCGCTGAACACGTCCGCGCCTCACCAACTACGATCGCCAGAGGTAGTTACATGCGATGCGCTCAACGCGCACTTCAGCGACGAGTGGGCTGGTCCTTCGTCAGGGACCGGTGACCTTCCCCCTCAGAAGTATCCCACTGTAAAGTTAGTGGCAAGGCCGCAGGAGAAACCTTGTCATGAAGAAGTCGCGGTTCAGCGAAGAGCAGATTATCGGGGTGCTGAAGGAAGCCGATGCCG
>NZ_JAAGPN010000296.1:0-9217 GCF_017104805.1 Paraburkholderia sp. Ac-20347
CGCCGCCGCGTCGCGCAGACGTTGCGCCGCGCCCGCGAAAATCCCCTTGACGATGGTGTGCAGCGCCGCGCGCGTGAGCGGCTTGGTCGACTGGCCGATCGGCAGCACGAGCGGCGTCGCTTCGTGCGGCGCGGGCAACGCGCTCAGACCGCGCTGCTCGCGATAGCGCGCGAGTTCGGTCATCAACTCGGCGGTCGCGGGCACGAGCCGGCGACGCTCGCCCTTGCCGAACACGTCGAGCCACCAGCGTTCCTCGCCCGACGCGTCGCGGCGCGCGAAGAAATCGCCCATCGTGTTGATGCTGACTTCGGAGATGCGCAGGCCGCCGAGATAGAGCAGCGTGAGCAGCCAGCGCGCGCGGCCGTGGCGTTCGCGTTCGCGGGCGCTCGCGCGCGGCAGGGCGTCGACATACGCCTTCACTTCGTCCCAGAGACCGCGTTCGAGATAGCGCGTGATGCGCGGCTGCGCGCGGCGCGCGCGCTGGCGTGACAGCGAAAGCGGATTGCCCGCGAGATAACCGGCGCTCACGAGCCACGAAAACAGCGCGTTGAGAATGACCATCGCCTGACGCTGGCTGGCGGCCGACAGCGGGCCGTAAAACGGACGCCAGCGCGGATCGTCGCGGGCGTGCTTGCGGCCGCCGCCCGCGCACCAGCGCGCCGCCGGTTGCGGATCGGCGAGAAAACGCTGATAGGCGAGCAGATCTTCGTGCGTGAGCGAGGAGAGCGGTTTGCCGAGCTGCACGATGGCCCACAGCAGCAGACGCTCGGCTTCCTTGCGATAGGTCTCGAAGGTCGCCTTCGAGTCGGCGACGCGCGCGAGCCACGCGCGGATCGCGTCGAGATCGTTGACCGCCGCGATCTGCATGCGGCCGTTCGCGCGGTTCACGCCGTCGCGGCCATCGAGATCGGCGGGCAGTTCGAGCGCGTCGAGCGGACGCGGGGCGAGGAGAGCGGTGTGCATGGGTGAAGCGGTGGCGCGGGAGGCAAAAGGCAAAGACGCCGCCGACTATAACGCGGATCGCGCACGGCGACGCGCGTCGCGCCATAATCGTGGCCGCCGGGTCGACTTTTCGTCACCGATCTTCACCTGTCACCAACCGCCATCAACCTCCACCCACCGCCACCCACCGCGACAAAACATGCGATGAAACTCCTCGCCCCCATTCCCATCCTGCGCATGTTCTCGATCGAGAAAGCCTACGCCTTCTATTGCGACTATCTGGGCTTCAAGCCCGACTGGGAACATCGCTTCGAAGCGGATTTGCCGCTCTACGTGCAACTGCATCGCGACGCGCTCGTGCTGCATCTGAGCGAGCATCACGGCGACGGCACGCCGGGGACCGCGCTGTTTCTGCCCGTGGAGGATATCGAGGCGTTCCATCGCGAGCTGGCCGCGAAGCCTTACGCCTACGCGCGGCCCGGCGTGGAGACGCTGCCGTGGGGCCGCCAGATGCAGATTCACGATCCGTTCGGCAATATCCTGCGGTTCTGCGAGTTGAGCTGAACGCGCCGAATGTGCGGAATGTGCTGAACGGATCGGGCGAGCGCGTTTAAGCCGCGGCGTGGCCATCGGTGAGACGCGGTTCGTGCGGCGCGGCGAGCGTGGCATCGACGCCATTCGCGCCGCTCGTGCCATTCGCCAGATTCGCGAGCCCAGGCACCATCGCCGGCAGCGAGCCGCCGGTCAGGCCGATTTCCTTGAGCAGCGAATCGACGAGCGGCGCGTGCGCGCGATAGGTCAGCGCCGCCGACATGGCCTGCTCGGCCAGATTGCCGCCCGCGCCCAGTCCTGCGCCATTCGCCGCGCCGTCGGCGGCCACGCCGCCCTGGCGGTTGAGGCCGTCGACCTGAATGATCTTGATGCCTTCGATCGACTTCATCGGCTCGACGGTCTGCTCGATGATGGCCGGCAGCGCCTGCAGCAGCGCGAGCCGGAACTTCAGGCTGGTCTGATCCGACGACAAGGTGTTGATGGCGTCGTTCAGCGCGCGCTGCGCTTCGGCTTCGGCGAGGCCCTTCTTACGCTCGGCCTCGGCCAGTTCGACGATCGCCGTGGCCTGCATCTGCGCGGCCTCGCGCTCCGCGCGCGCCTTGGTCGTGACGTGCACGGCGTTGGTCTCGGCTTCCTGCGCGGCTTCGATCAGCGCAACCTGCTTCGCGCGGTCCGCCTCGGCGGTGCGGCGCGTGGTTTCCACGAGCTGCTCGGCTTTCACGGCTTCGGCCAGCGATTCGTTGGCGCGCGCCTGAGCCTGCGACTGCGCCTCGGACTTCTGCGCGATGATGATCGCGCGCTCCTGCTCGGCGATCTGCGTGACCTTGGCCTGCTCGATTTCCTTCACGCGGATTTCGCGATCGGCTTCCACCTTGCGCGAACGCACGGCCTGCTCGCGCTCGATCTCCGACTCCTGCACCTGACGCTCCGCGCCGATGCGGCTCTGCTCGGCCTCCTGATGACGCTGCGCCTCGAACGCGGTGATGCGCGCGTTCTGCTCGGCCGTGCGCGTCTTGACCTGCTGCTCCTGTTCGAGCTTCATGAAGGCTTCCTGCTGGTCGATCTCGAGACGCTTCGACAGCGCGTCGCGATTCTTCTCGCGCACGGAGACTTCGGTATCCTGCTCGACCTCGTTGCGCTCCTTGCGGCGGCGCTCGGTTTCCTGCGTGAGCTTCGTGAGACCTTCGGCGTCGAACGCGTTGTTCGGATCGAAGTATTCCTTCAAGGTCTGATTGAAGTTGGTCAGCGAGACGCTTTCGAGTTCGAGACCGTTCTTGGTCAGATCTTCGGCGACGGTGTTCTGCACGCCCTGCACGAACTTCTCGCGCGCGTCCTGCAGATCCTGCATCGTCATTTGCGCGGCGGTCGAGCGCAGCGCGTCGACGAATTTGTCGTCTACGAGCGCGCGCAGATTCTCGGGCGCGAGCGTGCGCTGGCCGAGCGTCTGCGCGGCGGTCGACACGCCTTCCGCCGTGGGCGCGACGCGCACGAAGAACGCCACCACCACGTCCACGCGCATGCGGTCCTTCGTGATCAGGCTGTCGCGCGAGGCGCGGCTGACTTCGAGCTTCAGCGTGTTCATGTTGATCGGGATGACCTCGTGGAACACGGGCAGCACGACCGCGCCGCCGCTCATGATGACGCGCTGGCCGCCGAGACCCGTGCGCACGAACGCGCGCTCGGCCGAAGCGCGCACGTACAGGCGCGCGAAAATCAGGCCGATCAGGCACAGGCCCACGATGACCGCCAGACCGGCGGCGCCCCAGAATATGATCGTATCCATAGCGATGGTTGACTCTTGTCGGTGTGAAAAACGAGGTGAAAAAGCGGCGAAACCGGCGCGTGCGCTTCAAACGCAACGCAGGCCTCAGGCGTCGTGACGCGGGCTCTTGATGGCCCGATAGAGCGAGCCGGACACCCGCGCGACGATCAGCACGGTTTGCCCGCGCACGAAGCGGTGATCCGCATCGTCCGGCTCGACGCGGACGTAGTGCGGCTGACCGAATTCGTCGACGAAACGCGCTTCGGCCGGCGTGCCCTGCGTGGCCTCGCCGGTCACGATGCGCACGGCGCGGCCGATGAAATCGATTTCCGAGAGCGCGCTCGACTCTTCCTGCGGCACGAGGCGGCCGATCGGCTTGCCGGTCTTGCGCACGAATCCGAGCGCGAGCGGCAGCGCCGCGCAGGCGGCAATGGCGGGCGGCAGCATGAAATGAGCGAGCGCGTGCAGGAGCGCCTGCAGCAGCAGGCCGGCAACGGCGAATCCGGTGAGGAACAGCACGAGCAGAATGAGAAACGGCACGCGGCCCACGTGCAGCCAGCCGAGAAACTGCCCGACGACGCCGGGTTCGGCGCTGGCGCCCGCGTGGTCGATATCGAATTGATGCGCGAGCAGATTACCCGCATGCGTGGTGACGCTAAAACCGAACAGCAGCGTAATGCTTTCCAGTATGGCAATGACGATCATGATGCCGATCGCCATGATGAATGGCGCATATCCCGGTTGCAGCAATGAGGTCATGAAATTGTTCTTTTCGGTGTTATCCCGCTGCGAGTCTATATCGAATTGTCGCGGCATATCGAATATCCCTTAAATCAAGGGATAAACGCAGTGATGCGCAATGCATGACGCAGTACATGAGTCTATCGCTTTGCACGGATTGAATTGTCAAGGTTCGACAATTTAGCGGAGATTGCGGAAGTGCGAATGACGTTTGCGTGGATTTAAATACAAACGCTGAGCGCGATCATATTGCATGATCGCGCGGAAAATCCGTAGCGCCTTATTGCGATGATTAAACCCGCGCCACCAGAAACGATTCTCCCTTTGCCGGTTTCAAACCATCACTGCGTTTCGCGAAATACTGTTCGATCAGATCGGCGGTGCCCACGTGGTGCACGTCGGAGAAACCGGCTTCGCGTGCGAGCGTGAGCATCTCGTCGGGACGAAAGAAGCTGACGAATGGCGTGCCCGCCGCGCGCGCCCGCTCGTAGACGGCCGCGTGTTGCGAGCGCTCGGGTTCGTCGATGAGATCGAGCGGCAGCGTGAAGGTCATCGCCAGCGTGGAGCCCGGCGCGAGTTGCGCGATCTGGCGCAGCGTGGCGAGATTGGCCTCGCGCGTGAGATACATCGAGACGCCCGTCGAGGCGATCACGGCGGGCCGACGCGCATCGAAGCCCGCTTGCACGAGCTGTGTCCACCACGATTCGCCCGCCTCGAAATCCACCGGCACGAAACGCAGCCAGTCCTGCTCGCGAAAGCCGAGTTCGACGAGCCGCGCGCGCTTCCACGCCTGCGTGCCGGGCTGATCGACTTCGTACAGGTGCAGCCATGACGCGATCTCGGGCCGGCGCTGCGCGAAGGTGTCGAGCCCCGCGCCGAGGATCACGTACTGCGTCACGCCCGCGCTGGCCTGCGCGGCCACGAGATCCTCGATGAAACGCGCGCGCCCGACGATCGATGCGCGATAGCCGCGCGTGCCGTCGGGATCCATGTCGCCCCGCTTGCGCCAGTGGACGTCGGGCGCGGCCAGCTGCATGCCGAGTTCGTCTTCGAGCACGTGCGGCGCGGCGTCGACCTGCACGTGTAACGCGCGCCAGAGCGCGACGCGCACGGCGGTGCCGTCGGGGGCGGCGGTGTGAGGCATGGCGTCTCCTTCAATCTCCTGCGGGTCAGCGCCAGTGTAGCGAGACTGTCGCAGCGTCGCGCGACGCGTGCATCACGCCGCGCCGCGCGGCCCGTAGATCTCCGCGCTCACCGCGCGCAACGCCTCGATCATGACTTCGGCGGCGGGCGAGAGCAGTTTGTCGGCGCGCGTGATGATGCCGAAGTCGTCCATCTGGCAATCCATCGGCAGCGGCAGGATCGCGACCATGCCGTGCACCGCGTAGTAGCGCGCGACGTCCTCGGTGAGCACGGCGATCATGTCGCTCTGCTCCAGCACGCGCGTGATGAACAGCAGCGCGGGCGTTTCCACCACGTTCGAGGGCGGCGCGAGGCTCGCGCGCTGGAACATCAGCTCGAAGCGATGGCGCAGCACGCTCGCGAGCGGCGGCACGACCCAGGTGGCGCGCGCGACGTCGGCGAGCGTCAGTGACGTGAGCGGGGCGCCTGGCGCGTTGGCGTTCGTCTCCAGCAGCGGATGCCCCGGCCGCACGACCGCGCAGACCGGCTCGCCCGTGAGCGGCTCGTAGCGCAGCGCGAGCTTGTCGTGTTCGGCGGAAAGACGCCCGAGCACGATATCGAGCCGGTCCTGCGCGAGATGTTCGAGCAGCACGTTGCTCGCGTCGATTTCCACCGAGATGCGCATGTTCGCGTGCGTGCGCTTGACGGCGGCCACGGCCGCGGGCAGCACGCTCACGCCCGGCGAGGTGATCGCGCCGACCGCCACGTGGCCGAGCCGCCCGGCCTTCAGCGCCGTGAGTTCGGCCTGCGCCTGATCGAGACTGCCGAGCACGGCGCGCGCGTGGCGGATCAGCGCGTCGCCGTACAGCGTCGGCTTCATGCCGCGCGGCATGCGCTCGAACAGCAGCGCGCCGAGCATGTCCTCCAGCTCGCGCAGCAGCTTCGAGGCAGCCGGCTGCGTCATGTTCAGCGCCGCCGCCGCGCGATGAATATTGCCTTCCTCCGCGAGCGCCACCACCAGCAGCAACTGGCGGGTTTTCAGGCGCGTGCGCACGTACCAGGGGCTTGTCTCCAGCATGGTGTTTCGCCTCGTTTCCCAAATAGTTTTAAGTGTTTATACCAATGCCGAAAACGATATCGGAAAAGGCAAATATTTCATTAGAAGGTTATCAGAGATCTCCTTAGACTATCTCGAACATTTGGCCCTCACAGAACCTGAGAATGTCGGCAACGAAACCCAAACTTCGCTCCCAAGAGTGGTTCGGCACCACGGATAAAAACGGCTTCATGTATCGGAGCTGGATGAAAAACCAGGGTATTCCCGATCATGAATTCGATGGTCGCCCGGTCATCGGCATCTGCAATACCTGGTCGGAACTCACGCCCTGCAACGCGCACTTCCGCAAGCTCGCGGAGCACGTCAAGCGCGGCATCTACGAGGCGGGCGGCTTCCCGGTCGAGTTCCCGGTGTTCTCGAACGGCGAATCGAACCTGCGCCCCTCGGCGATGCTCACGCGCAATCTCGCCTCGATGGACGTCGAAGAAGCGATCCGCGGCAATCCGATCGACGCCGTCGTGCTGCTGTGCGGCTGCGACAAGACCACGCCCGCGCTGCTGATGGGCGCGGCGAGCGTGGACGTGCCGGCCATCGTCGTGACGGGCGGCCCGATGCTCAACGGCAAGCTCGAAGGCAAGGACATCGGTTCGGGCACGGCCGTGTGGCGTCTGCACGAATCGCTCAAGGCGGGCGAGATCGACCTGCATCATTTCCTCTCGGCCGAAGCGGGCATGTCGCGCTCGGCGGGCACCTGCAACACCATGGGCACGGCCTCGACGATGGCCTGCATGGCCGAGTCGCTGGGCGTCTCGCTGCCGCACAACGCCGCGATTCCGGCCGTGGACGCGCGCCGCTACGTGCTCGCGCACATGTCGGGCATCCGCATCGTGCAGATGGCGCTCGAAGACCTGAAGCTCTCGAAGGTGCTCACGCGCGAGGCGTTCGAGAACGCGATCCGCACCAACGCGGCGATTGGCGGCTCGACCAACGCGGTGATCCATCTGAAGGCGATCGCGGGCCGCATCGGTGTGCCGCTCGAACTGGAAGACTGGCAGCGCGTCGGCCGCGATACGCCGACCATCGTCGACCTGCAACCGTCGGGCCGCTTCCTGATGGAGGAGTTCTATTACGCGGGCGGTCTGCCGGCGGTGCTGCGCCGTCTGGGCGAAGCGAACCTGCTGCCGCATCCGGACGCGCTCACCGTGAACGGCAAGTCGATCTGGGACAACGTGCGCGAAGCGCCGAACTACAACGACGAAGTGATCCGCCAGATCGACAATCCGCTGATCGCGGACGGCGGCATCTGCATCCTGCGCGGCAATCTCGCGCCGCGCGGCGCGGTGCTCAAGCCGTCGGCGGCCACGCCCGAGCTGCTCAAGCATCGCGGCCGCGCCGTGGTGTTCGAGAATTTCGATCGCTACAAGGCGACCATCGCCGACGAATCGCTCGACGTCGACAAGGACTCGATCCTCGTCATGAAGAATTGCGGCCCGCGCGGTTATCCGGGCATGGCCGAAGTCGGCAACATGGGCCTGCCGCCCAAGCTGCTGCGCCAGGGCGTGAAGGACATGGTGCGCATCTCGGACGCGCGCATGAGCGGCACGGCTTACGGCACGGTGGTGCTGCACGTCGCGCCGGAAGCGGCGGCGGGCGGCCCGCTCGCGGCGGTGCGCAACGGCGACTGGATCGAGCTCGACTGCGAGAACGGCCGCCTGCATCTGGACATCAGCGACGAGGAACTGCAACGCCGCCTGAGCGACGTCGATCCGGCGGCCGCGCCGGGCGTCGCCGAGCAGCTGGGCAAGGGCGGCTATGCGCGCCTCTATGTCGATCACGTTCTGCAAGCCGACGAAGGCTGCGACCTCGACTTCCTCGTGGGCAAGCGCGGCTCGGCCGTGCCGCGCCACTCGCACTGACGCGCACTGACGCATACGCAAGGACTGCCATCATGACGACGACTCTCACCGGCGAGCTGCTGATCGGCGCACTCGCGAAACGCGGCGAAGGCGCGGCGTTCCAGGCGATCGACGCCGCGAGCAACACGCCCATCGCGCAACCGGTTTTCCACGGCGCGCTGCAAGGCGATGTCGAACGGGCCTGCGAACTCGCGGACGACGCGTTCGACGCCTACCGCACGCTGTCCGCCGAACAACGCGCGCAATTCCTCGACGACTGCGCGGCGCGCATCGAAGCGCTCGGCGAGCCGCTGATCGAACGCGCAATGGCCGAAAGCGGCCTGCCGCGCGCGCGCCTCGAAGGCGAACGCGCGCGCACCGCGAATCAACTGCGCATGTTCGCCACGCTCGTGCGCAGCGGCGACGCGCTCGACGTGCGCATCGAACCCGCGCTGCCCGAACGCCAGCCGCCGCGCACCGACCTGCGCTTCTGGCGCATCGGCGTCGGCCCGGTCGCGGTGTTCGGCGCGAGCAATTTCCCGCTGGCGTTTTCGGTGGCGGGCGGCGACACGGCGTCGGCGCTGGCCGCAGGCTGTCCCGTGGTCGTGAAGGCGCATCCGGCGCATCCGGGCACCTCGGAACTCGTTGGCCGCGCGATTCAGCAAGCGGTCGCGGCGGCGGGCCTGCCCGAAGGCGTGTTCTCTTTGCTGTTCGACGCGGGCCACGAAGTCGGCAGCGCGCTCGTGCAGCATCCGGCGATTCGTGCGGTCGGTTTCACCGGCTCGCGCGCGGGCGGTCTCGCGCTCGTGAAGCTGGCGGCCGCGCGCAGCGAGCCGATTCCCGTCTACGCCGAAATGAGCAGCGTGAATCCGAACCTGCTGCTGCCGGGCGCGCTCGCCGCGCGCGGCGAGACGCTGGCGCGCGACTACGCGGCATCGACGACGCTCGGCTGCGGCCAGTTCTGCACCAACCCCGGTTTGATGCTCGGCCTCGCGGGCGCGGACTTCGAAGCCTTCGCCACGAACGCCGCGCGCGAATTCAGCGCGGCGGCGGCGGGCGTGATGCTCACGCCGGGAATCCTGCGCGCCTACGAGCACGGCATCGGCCGCCTGGTCGAGCATCCGAAGGTCACGACGCTCGCACGCG
>NZ_JAAGPN010000297.1:0-9198 GCF_017104805.1 Paraburkholderia sp. Ac-20347
GCCAACATGCTCACCGTAATCACTCCGGTTCTCCTGCTTGGCGTCCAAGCAGGCATTGAACATGTGGGTCAGTTTTCGATGCAAATTTCTAGTGGAAGTGGGTCAGTTTTGCACGCACCTCAACAGACTTCCGTCTCAAGCTTGCATTTCCACGCGTAGAGATGGTCGCTGATGCGAGCGTAGATTTCCTTCGCGTCGCGCGGGTGCACCAGCCCGATCGACATACCGTCTTGCCAGTACGCGGCCATCTTCGCGATCGACAGCATGCGCTACACGGGCAGCGGGGCATCGTGAAAATGGCGCGCGTGTGCGTCGTGCCGATCAAAAAAACAAGTTGATCGCAGCAGTTGACTTGGCCTTTCTTTTTGTGGCGTGTTGGTACGCGACGGAGTTGTGCCCATAAGTGGCTCCGACGTCGCACGATCCCAATAGATGACAAGCGGCGCGCGCTGGCGCTGCTGCTCAAGGTTGAGCGACACTGGCTGCATACGGGTCACCGCCCGGCATCACCCCTGCCTCCGGACTGATTATCTCCGCCACGGAATCGGACAGTGCGCGCGTGTTAGCGGAGCGCATCATGCTGCTGGACCTTCACCAGCGTATCTCCTTGAGGAACTAGTCAATCAGTTGAGTAATCCGGGACACTGATCACTAAGACAATTGTGAGGTCGGGGTATAAACGCGCCCCCGTTTTTCTGTACTTGACGCCCGTCAAGCCGTATTGCGGCCCGTTAGCGCAATATGAGATTGCCATCGCCCCAAAGGACAGGCTATCCCACACCCGCGAGGGTGTGGGATAGCCTGTATTCGTCCGCAGTTTCCAATGGGCGGACTTGGGCAGGGGCGGCGCGAGGCCCGCTGGTCTGTTACGACACCAGTCTGTCAACCCTGCTCAGTGTCCGCTTCCCCTTCCTCCACGGCTGCGGGTATCTGGCGTTACGCCGCTGAACGTTGCACTTATCTAGTCCTCGCGTCCGCTCCTCTGGATAAGGACTGCTGATCACTATGATTGGATGGCAATCGTCCCAGGACTACTTCCCGAATCCGTGTAGGTCAAGTCCGAAACCGGCGACTGGACGGTGGCCGAAGACACCTAAGGTTGCGATGATCCTGCAGGCCCGTGATTTTTTCTTCCTTTAAGGTAACTTGTAATGGGTGATAGATGACACATCCACATCGCAAAGCACGACCGACGGCATCCAAAACACCTAAGGCACCACCCTCCCAGTATGTGCAGGTGACGATCCTGTTCAGGGATCTGTTGAAGACGCCCATTGAAGGTCTTTCCGTGCGTATCAAGGCGGGCACGGGAGCACACTTGGCACCGGCCTGGGTTTTTAACAAGCACGAACTGGAGGACGAGGTAGGCAATGCTGCTCCTATAGCTGCTTCGGAACAGGCGTCAACCGCGCCTGCGCCTGTGGTGGAGAACAGCGCTGAGAGCGTTACCGACAAGGACGGCTATGCGGGTACCATCTACAACGCCGCGCGTAACCAGCCCATCGATATATTGGTCAAGAATCGACACGGAGAGTACGTACTCAAGGCCACGGTCACGCCAACGAAGGACATCAGCGCCTTTACTGTATCGAGTCCGGAAGTTCACATCGAGACAGTCACTAGATTGACGCCAAGGGAAGCAATGGAACAGGACCTCAATATACCCATCGTGAAACCGGGCGAGGTCATGACCATCGAGCGCCTTGTTCGCGATCTTGGACCGTATATCGGGGTGTCACAGGTGATAACCGAACAGGGTAAGGTCAAGAAGGATTTTCCGGAAAAACACAAGGAGACGACAACAGATGAAAAGACAGGAAAGTCAAAAACGACTACCAGAATCGAGCATCATTACAAGGTTGTAGAAGATGGCAAACCGAGAACGATTTTATTGAATCTTCTTGGGTCGCGGTTGAACCACCCCAAACCCGAAACGTTTTCTGAAGATCAGTACAAATATATGGCAACTAAATTGGATGTTGAAGTTGCCGCAATCAAGGCGCTAGTTATGCAGGAATGCTCGGGAATTCCATTTGAAGCAAACGGTCTTCCTAAACTTAGATATGAGCGTCATGCCTTCTATGATTTATTGCGCAAGCGGCATGAAAGCGAGCAGGCGACGGCGCAAGAAGAGGCAAAACAAAATAAAAAGGAAAAGGTAAAATCGACACCGTTCAAGAATCCGTATCCTCAATTTCCGAATTTATGCAACCCAAAACGGGGTGGCTTCGGCGCGGATGGCCTTCATCAATATGAGAGGTTTGTGAAAGCAGCGGAACTCGACTTCGATTTTTCGATACAAGCCTGTTCGTGGGGCGGATTCCAGATATTGGCAACAGAGTACGCTGCTTGCGGTTGCGCGACTTCGTTCGAGTTTGCAAATAAGTTTATGTCTGGATCAGACGGGCAGATGAATATCTTTATTCTGTTTATGCAAAATGTGAAGAAGCACGGTGTCAAAGCGCTTCGCGCCCACGACTGGGAGGACGTGGCGGCAGCATACAACGGCAAGGGATGGAAAATCATTAATCCGTCATACGCTAAAGATTTGAAGGAATTTTATGATAAATTTAAGTAAGAATCTTACTCTTTGTTTTTTCCTTGCGAGCGCCCAAGCCTCGCTCGCTGGGCAAGCAATTTTATTTGACAATCCCGGACTCGCATTAATCAATGAGGACGGACGACTTACGGGATACTACAGCGCGCAAGGCGACAAGAGGTCTTGCTCTTTCCTCATCCTCCAAACCGGAGATGAGACAAAGTATCCCGACGACTCTCCATATACGGAGACAAAGATACTAACCTTTATTCCAGGTGACAATAGTTTTTCATTCGAAAATCGCGACAAAGCATTCGATATCGGCGGATCGCTATACAAAAGGGATGAAACCTGGTTCGTCCGTACTGACGAGGGTCAAGCTGGGTGCGAGAACGCGCTGGGCAGCTTTACGACTTTCCGTAAGGGGAAGGTTGGGGGTGGATTTTTTTCTGAGGAAAATAGATTCTTTGCATTGGGAATTCGTATCGTTAAGCGAAAAACATTTCTCCATGACCTGCGAGATGGAGAATTCGCTAAAAGAAGAGGATTCTTGACAAAATGGAACGATGTCATCTTGATTAAGGTTCGTGGCCAGTTTTCTTTTGTACGTTTTGTTGAGCCACGAACGAATATCGATGCATACGGACAGGCGACAACCGGCTGGGTCCGCTCCGCTGACCTCGTAAATCCATTCCCCGCCAGGACCAAATCAATCGCTCCTGCCAGATAGCTGATTGACAGCGGATGTGGTCACTTATTGAAGTGCTCGGCTGTCGAGATTGGGTTTAGCGCTCCAGATTTAGCCGACGCTTCACTGATAAGGATACGATCAGGAAAACGAACGATAATGACGATATGGATGAGTGGTGGCGCCAACGCGCACGTTCCGTTTTTAACTCGAATGCCTTTCTGGGTTATGGCGTGAGACCGTGAGCTTGTTACCGGGAAGAAGTATTTTAGTTACATGGGAATGGACACCATTTTCGGGCCAGCCATCTCCTGCTACCTTTCTCCAATCGACCTGTTGATTGATGCAGCGTTTTGCGGTGAAAGCCGTGAAGCGCTCTCGATCGCCAATGCGTCATTTGTGCCACAGAAAGATTTCCAGCGGCACGACAAACGCGGGATAGTCGTGTGCGTGCGCGCCGGTTGGCCGGTTGTTGGATGGGCGCATCGTGTGTGCCTCCAATGGCGAGCCGGTGGGATTTTCTGTGGTGATCGAGCGCCCACTGACTCGTAGAAGTGGCCTTGAGGTCGACGACGAGGGAATGATGAATCTCGACAAAATTCATGAATCCGCTGGTTTGTTTGCATGGCGTGAGACAAACAGGCATGTGCTGAGCTGGAATGCCACACGTGATGGGGGGCTTGCGGTGGCTGCACCATTTCTGTTGCGTTTGCGACTTCGCCAACATAACTTTACATAAGATAAATTATCGATATATTTTGATGATCCCAAAACCACTTCCCGCACGCTTCTCCAGTCTGCAACTCACTGCACCCAGGCCCGACCAGCCAGCAACCCAGCCAGCCGAGCCCAGGCACAGCGTCAGCTAAACCATCAGAACTTATGCATGATGCCGACGCGATACACCATCTGGTTCACACCCGACGACGCACCGGCCGACGCATCGACAATCTGCGCCTCGTCGAAGTCCGTACCCGTATGCGCGCTCACCACGTGCTGCCACGCGCCCTGAACATAAAGCGACGTACGCTTGCTCAGGTCATAGTCGAGCATGACGCTGATCTGGTGCCACTTGGGCACGTAGCTGCCGGCCGTCGACGAAAGATGCGCCATCGTGAACGTATAGGCCGTTCCGAGCCACAACGTCGGCGTGAAGAAGTACTGCGAATTCAGTTCGAAGTTGTCGAACTTCCACGAATTCCAGTTGGCGCCGTTCGACAGACTCGTGTTGCTCAGCCACACGTTTCCGGTCGGATCGTAGACGTCGACATGCGACCACGCGGCGGCCACCGCCACCTTCGGGAAACGATAGCTCGCCGAAAGACCGATCGTCTGCTGCGACGCGCCGTCGAACAGATCGCCGGTCGGAATCGCGCCAGTCGTCGTCAGGCCCGGATTGTTCATCTTCAGATACGAGGCCGCTGCCGCAAAATTGCCGTTCTGATAGTTGAGCGTCGCGCCCCACATGCGGTTGTTGGCGAAACCGCCCGCCTCGTTGCTGAAGCCGTACATCGCTTCGCCCGTGAGGCCGCGCCACGTCGGCGACACGTACTTGACGGCGTTATTCACGCGGTAATCCCAATCCGCGTTGTCGTTGTCGAACGGATGCGCGGCGACGTCGCCGGCCCAGTTTCCCGCGGCGGTCAAGCTGGCGAAGCCGTAGTCGTCGACGCTCGTATCGTATTGGCGGCCCAGCGTGATCGTGCCGTAGTGATCCGACGACAGCCCCACGTAAGCCTGGCGGCCGAACATGCTGGAATCCTGGCCGAGCTTGCCCGTGTTGATGTTGAAGCCGTTTTCCAGTTTGAAGATCGCCTTGTAGCCCCCGCCCAGATCTTCACTGCCTTTCAGGCCCCAGCGGCTGCCCGCAGTATCGCCGCTCGACATCGCCCACGCCGAATGCCCGCCCGCATTACTGGTGAAATTCAGACCTTCATCGATAAGGCCATAAAGCGTAATGCTGCTTTGAGCGTGCGCGGCGCTCGCGAGGAGAAAAAGCGGCATCACCGCTGCCACCGACATAACGGTCTTCTTGAGCTTCATCGATACCTTCCAAACTGACTGAATTAATAAGAATGATTGCCGGTGTGCCGCTATGGCGGTCTTTACCGGTTCTGCAGCGCGATTCGGCATCAGCAGAACGGGCAGTCTAGGTTTAATCAAAAGTCGCGAGAAATCGGGGACTGAAATTCATAATTGAAGAAATCGGAATTCATCGAGCATCAGCCGCAAAACGCGTCTGCGCGGGGCTTGCGCGTCGCCGTTTAATTTTTTGATTTCGATGAAACTGTTGGAATTTCACCAAAAAGCTAACGTTATTTCAGCCGTCGCAAGCCGAATTCAGGCAAATGTAATCGTCTCGATCGCTGCTCAATTCAACGCGCGACGACTGGACTGATGCGCGCCAACGGCCTCAAAATGACGCCTCGTTCATCAGGATTCACCGCGTGACCGCCCTGCCATTCTCCATCCTTTCGGCCACTTTCGCGGCCTTTGTCGCGACGAATATGGATTCGGCCGCGCTCATTCTGGCCTTCTCGGCCTCCGCGAGACCGTTCCGGTTATTCGCGGCATTCGTCGCAACCGGCGCGGGCGTGGTGGCGCTGAGCCTGCTGGTCTTCCTCGCGGCCAGCTCGGTGGCGATCCCGTCGCGCTACTTTGGCGTCGTTCCGCTGACGATCGGTCTCGTGCAGCTCGCCCGCGGCTCGCGCCGCGACGCGGAACCTTCGCAGCCTGTCGTTCCGCTGGCGCTTTCGATGGGCGTGATGGTGTCGGCGTTTCTTTCCGTGAGCACCGACAATCTGCTGATCTATTCGGCCGTCCTCGCGCGAAACGGCAAGGACATCGCGCCGTGGATCTGCACGATGCTCGTCGTGCTCTATGTGCTGATGGGTTGGCTCGGCGTCTGGGCCGGCAACCGGCTGGCGAACCTGACCGCCCGATTCCGCTCGCTCGCGCCCGTGATCACCGCCTGCGTCGGACTGACGACGCTGCTCGCCTGACGCGTAACGCCCGACGCTTTGCGTGATGAAAGTCGCGCCCCAAATCATTCGGATGCCGAATTAAATTCCCGAGTCGACGAGACGCACGCTCTGGCGCCGCCGCACGACCTCTACGGGCATACCCTGGCATTGACCCGCTTCCTTGATCTAGCTCAAAATCAACCATATCGTGGACTACACGTCCATATTATGGACAAACAACAAGGAGCCCCCGCATGTCGACACAGGATTTTTCGCCGATGACGCCCTATCAGTTGCCGTTTCCGAAGGAAGCGCAGCAGGAAATCGTCGTGCCTTCCGCCATTCCCACCGATGAACGCGTCTGGGTGCCGCAAGCCGAGAACGTGTGGTTCCGCCCGCTCTGCCTGAACGCCTCGCAGGGCTACTGGATGAACCTGCTGCGCGTGCGCAAGTCGGGCGTGCTGAGCCGCCATCGCCATCCGCAGGCCGTGCACGGCATGGTCCTCAAGGGCCGCTGGCGCTATCTCGAACACGACTGGGAAGCGACCGAGGGCAGCTACGTCTACGAACCGCCGGGCGAGACGCACACGCTCTACGTGCCGGACGACGTCGAGGAAATGATCACCTACTTCCAGGTGAACGGCGTGATGTTCTATTGCGATCCGTACGGCAACTACACGGGCTACGAAGACGTCTTCACGAAGATCGACATGTGCCGCAAGCATTACGCGTCGGTCGGTCTCGGCGAAGACTACGTGGACCAGTTCATCCGATGAGCGCGGCCCGCTACGACTTCAGCGGCCGCGTGGCCGTGGTGACGGGCGCGGCGGGCGGCATCGGCCGCGCGATCTGCGACGCCTTCGCGAGCTTCGGCGCGCGCACCGTCAACTGGGATCGCGTGGCGGGCGACACGTCCGCGCCGCATGCGCCGCGTCACGTCGAAGTGGACGTCACGCGGGCGCAGACCGTCGACGCCGCGCTGGTCGCCACGCTCGCCGAATTCGGGCGCATCGATTTTCTGGTCAACAACGCGGGTTTCGCCGGCTCGACCGTGCCGCTCGACGCCTATTCGCCCGACGAATGGCAGCGCATCGTCGAAGTGAATCTGCTCGGCACGTATCACGTGTGCCGGCACGTCGTGCCGTCGATGCGCAACGCGGGCGCGGGCCGCATCGTCAACGTGGCCTCGCTCGCGGGCAAGGAAGGCACGCCGAACGCTTCGGCCTACAGCGCCGCGAAAGCCGGTGTGATCGCGCTGACCAAGTCGCTCGGCAAGGAACTCGCGCAGACGGGCGTGCTCGTCAACGCGATCGCGCCCGCGGCCGTGGACACGCCGCTGCTCGCGCAGATGTCGCCCGCGCACGTGCAGACGATGATCGACAAGAGCCCGCTCGGCCGCCTCGGCACCGTGCAGGAAGTCGCCGATCTCGTGCTGTGGCTGTGCTCCGATTCCTGCACGTTCAGCACCGGCGCCACCTTCGATCTATCCGGCGGACGCGCGACTTACTGAGTTCGACGCAGGCTTCGAACCCGCAGCGCGCGATCCGACCGGCACTTATTACAATTTTCAGGAGACGAGCCATGCCGACCAAATCGCCCCGGCTCAAACGCATCCAGACGGTCGCCGTCGCTTTCCTCACGGTGGCCGGCATCGTCAATTATCTGGACCGCAGCACGCTGTCGATCGCCAATCATTCGGTCGCGCAGGAGCTGCATCTGAACGCGTCGGAAATGGGCCTGTTGCTCTCGGCGTTCTCGCTCGCGTATGCGTTCGCGCAGTTGCCGGTGGGCGCCCTGCTCGACCGTTTCGGCTCGCGCGTGATGCTCGGGCTCGGCATGCTGGTCTGGTCGGTGGCGCAAGTCACGGGCGGCTTCATCCAGACGCTCAATCACTTTCTCATCGCGCGCGTCGTGCTCGGCGTGGCCGAAGCGCCGCTCTTTCCCGCGGGCGCGAAAGTGATTCACGAGTGGTTCGCGGTGCGCGAGCGCGGCGGACCGACCGGCACGTTCATTTCCTCGTCGACGATTGCGCCGATGATCGCGCCGCCGCTGCTCACGGTGCTGATGCTGTCGTTCGGCTGGCGTCCGATGTTCGTCATCATGGGCGTGCTCGGCGTGCTGGTATCGATCGGCTGGTATGCGGTCTATCGCAACCGCGATCAGGTCGCGCTGAGCGCCGACGAAACCGCGTGGCTCGAAGACGGCGCGAAAGAGCCGCCGCGCGCGAAAGGCATCAGCTTCGCCGAATGGGGCATGCTGCTCAAACTGCGCAACACGTGGGGCATGATTTTCGGCTTCATGGGCGTGATCTACATGGTCTGGCTCTACCTCACGTGGCTGCCGGGCTACCTGGAAAAAGAGCGCCATCTGAGCATCGCGCACACGGGCTGGCTGGTCGCGATTCCCTATGTGTTCGGCACCATCGGCATGGCGGGCAGCGGTTTTATCGCCGACTATCTGCTCAAGCGCGGCGTCGCGCCGATTCGCAGCCGCAAGTGGCCCGTGTGCGTCGGGCTGATCGGCGCGGCCGCGTTCACGGTGCCCGCCGCCTACACGCCGAGCACGGCGCTCGCCATCACCTACGTGTCGCTCGCGATGTTCTTCGTAAATCTCGCCAGCGGCAGCGCGTGGGCGCTCGTGAGCATCGCCGCGCCGCGTCATCTGGTGGCGTCGCTCGGCAGCATGCAGAACTTCGGCGGCTATCTCGGCGGCTCGTTCGCACCCGTCATCACGGGCATCGTGGTCGATCAGACGCACTCGTTCGTCAACGCGCTGCTCATCAGCGCGGCCATCGCATTCGCTGCGGCCTTCGTCTATCTGTTCGTCGTGAAGGAAGTGAAACCCGACGACGCAACCCACGCCGCCGCCGCACAAACCACCTGATTTCAGGCACTTTTCTCGAACATATCCCTACACAGCGGACATCATCATGACATTCCAGAGCAATCTTCTCGAAGGCAAAGTCGCGCTCGTCACGGGCGGCTTTTCCGGCATCGGCGCGGCGATTG
>NZ_JAAGPN010000298.1:0-9063 GCF_017104805.1 Paraburkholderia sp. Ac-20347
ACCACCGCCGCGATCAGATAGAGCAGCCCGGCGACGTTCGAGGGCCACGGCGCGTGCGTCGAGTGTCCGGCGGGCGCGGTGTGCCCGGCCGGTTCCGCATGCGCCGGTTCAGCCGGTTCGGTCGATTCAGCCGATTCCGCCGATTCAGCCGCCTCGACCGTTTGCGCCGCGCGCTTGCGCGCGAGTCGCGCCACCGCCGCCGCGTCGGATTCCGGCGAGATCGCGGCGACGTTGGCGTCGTCGAGCGCTTCGAGCGAACCGGGTTCGACGCTCTCGGCGGCGGCCGCGTGCGGCGTGGCGGGCGCTTCGGGTTCGAGCGTATCGGCGAGCAGGAACAGCGCGCCCGTGCACAGCGTCGTGCTCATCAGGTAGTAGAGCAGCGCGCTCCACGCGAGCGGCGTCTGCTGCGTGGCCGCCGCGATCAGCAAGCCGACGGACACCAGCACGAGATAACCGGTCGTGGTCTTGAGGCTCGACACGGCGAGCGCGCCCAGCGCGCCGAACACGATGGTCGCGATCGCGAGCCACCACGCCCAGTGATGCATGAACGCATCGAGCACGCCGCCCGCCGCGCCGAACACGAGTGCGTCGCAACGCAGCATCGCGTAGATGCCCACCTTCGTCATGATCGCGAACAGCGCCGCGACCGGGCCGATCGCGCTGCGATACGCCTGCGGCAGCCACATCGACATCGGGAACACGGCGGCCTTCAGGCCGAACACGAGCATCAGCGTGATGCCCGCGAACTGCGCGAGCGGCAGCGTGCCCGTGGGCAGCAGCGCGAGGCGCTGGCCCATGTCGGCCATGTTGAGCGTGCCGGTGATGCCGTAGAGCACGCCCAGCGCGATCAGGAAGAACGACGAACCGACGAGGTTCATCAGCAGATAATGCAGCCCGTTGCGCACGCGCCGCGCGCCGCCGCCATGCAGCAGCAGCGCATACGAGGCGATCAGTAGCAGCTCGAAGAACACGAACAGGTTGAACAGGTCGCCCGCGAGGAACGCGCCGTTCAGGCCCATCAGCTCGAACTGGAACAGCGCGCGGAAATAGCGTCCGCGCCGCGCGTCGGCGCTCGACGTGCCGATCAGGCAGCACACCGCGAGCACGGCGGTGAGCAGCAGCATCAGCGCGCCGAGGCGGTCGAGTTGCAGCACGATGCCGAACGGCGCGCGCCACGCGCCGAGCGCATACGTGACGATCTCGCCTTGCGCCGCGCGCGCCATCAGCAGGCAGGCGAGCGGCAGCAGCGCGATGGTGGCGGCCGCGTTGAGCGCGCGTTGCAGCCGCTTGGCGCGCGGCGGCAGCGCGACGATCGCCGCCGCTGCGAACAGCGGAATCAGAATGGGGAGCAGGAGGGCGTGATTCATTCGTCGCGCAGCGCCTCGCCGGAGATGCGGTTGTCGCTCAGGCCGTCGACGTGATCGTTGCCCGTGATCGACAGCGAACGCAGCGCGAGCACGACCGTGAAGGCCGTCATGGCGAAGCCGATCACGATCGCGGTGAGCACGAGCGCCTGCGGCACCGGATCGGCGTAGGCCGCGCCCGGCGCGATCACGGGCGGCTTGCCGGTCGAGAGCCGGCCCATGCCGAGCAGAAACAGATTGATCGCATACGAGAACAGCGTGATGCCGAGAATCACGGGCAGCACGCGCGCGCACAGCAGCAGGTAGATGCCGCAGGTGCAGAGCACGCCGATTGCGGCGGCGAAGGCGGCTTCCATCAGCTTTTCTCCACGGATTGCATGTCCTTGTCGCGCACGCCGAGGTGCGAAACGATCGTCAGCGTGGTGCCGACCACTGCGCCCATCACGCCGAGATCGAACAGCATCGCCGTGCTCAATTCGATCTCGCCGATCAGCGGCAGATGGAAGTGCCCGAACGCGCTCGTCAGGAACGGATACCCGAACGCGAGACTGCCGAGCCCCGTGGCCGCGGCCACGAGCAGCCCGAGCCCGGCGAGCGCGCGATAGTTGATGCGGATGCGCGATTCGGTCCACAACACGCCGCTCGCCACGTATTGCAGCAGCAGCGCGACGGAGACGATCAGCGAGGCGATGAAGCCGCCGCCCGGCAGATTGTGGCCGCGCAGGAACACGAACACGGCGACCAGCACGGTGAGCGGCAGCATCAGCCGCGCGAGAATCGCGAGCAGCAGCGGATGCGATTGCGACGACCACGGCAAGCCGCCGGGACCGGTGCCGGGCGCTTTCAGACGCAGGCCGCGCAGCAGCGCCTTGACCGCGAGCCCGGCGACCACCAGCACGCTGATTTCGACCATCGTATCGAAGCCGCGAAAGTCGACGAGGATCACGTTCACGACGTTGTGGCCGCCGCTGCCGGGCAGCGCGTTGGCGAGGAAGTACGGCGCGATGCCGGGTTCCGGCGTGCGCGTCATCACTTCGTAGGCGACGCTGCCGAGCAGGCCGCCGCCCGCGAGCGCGAGCAGGCCGTTGCGCAGGCGCGTGGGAATCGGCTCGATGGCGGTCTGCAGTTGCGGCAGGAAGTAGATCGCGAGCACCAGCAGCAGGATCGTGACCACTTCCACGGAGATCTGCGTGAGCGCGAGGTCGGGCGCGGAAAAGCGCGCGAACGCGAGCGTCACGAGCAGCCCGCAGGTGCTCAGCATCACGAGCGCGTAGAGCGTGTGCGCGCGCACGAGCACCACGCCGAGCGCGAGCAGCGCCATCAGCCCAAGACCGCAGAGCGTGAGCGGATCGGGCGGCATGCTCGCGTACGTGCCGCCGAATGCGTCCAGCGCGACGAACGACGCGCCCGGCACGATCAGCATCGCGGCGATCATCCACGAAAGATAGTGCGGCAGCGAGCGCGTTTCGAACACGCGCACGACGGCGCCCGCGCCTTTTTCGAGGCGCTGCACGAGGCGGTCGAAGCCCTCGCTCGCGTTCATTTCCGTGAGCAGCGAGCGATGATGGCGGAACGCGTCGCGGCGCGCGAAGAACAGCACGCCGCCCGCGACGAACGAAACCACGCTCATGACGAGCGGCGTGTTGATGCCGTGCCACAGGCTCAGGCTGTATTCGGGCAGCTTGCCGCCGAGCGTGAACCACGCCGCCGATTCGAGCAGACGGCCGATCGCCTGTTGCGGAAAGAGCCCGATCAGCAGACAGATCACCACGAGGATTTCCACCGGCAGCTTCATGAAGCGCGGCGGTTCGTGCGGCGGATAGTGCGGCAGATCGCGCGGCGTTTCGCCGTCGAAGAACACGCCCCAGACGAAGCGCAGCGAGTACGCCACCGAGAGCGCGGCGGCCACGATCGCAACGACCGGAATCGTCCAGTTCAACGGGCCGAACATGCCTTGCGCGAGCGTCTCGCCGAAGAACATTTCCTTCGAGAGAAAGCCGTTGAGGAGCGGCACGCCCGCCATCGCGAGCGACGCGACGCTGGCCAGCACGGCGGTGTGCGGCATGTATCTGCGCAAGCCGCGCAGACGGCCCAGATCGCGCGTGCCGGTTTCGTGATCGATGATGCCCGCGGCCATGAACAGCGACGCCTTGAACACCGCATGGTTGACGGTGTGAAACAGCGCGGCGACGGTGGACAGCTGCGTATCGAGACCGAACAGCAGCACGATCAGACCGAGATGGCTGATGGTGGAATAGGCGAGCAGGCCCTTGAGATCGCGCTGAAACAGCGCCATCGACGCGCCGCCCACGAGCGTGACGAGCCCGGCGAGCGTCGCCGTATAGGCCCACCAGTGCGTGCCTTCGAACACGGGATAAAGACGCGCGAGCAGGAACACGCCGGCCTTCACCATCGTCGCCGAATGCAGGTAGGCGGAGACGGGCGTGGGTGCGGACATCGCGTGCGGCAGCCAGAACTGGAACGGGAACTGTGCCGACTTCGTGAAGGCCGCGAACAGCGTGAGCAGCAGAATGGCCGGATAGAGCGGATCGTGCTGGATCTTGTCGACCTGCGCGAGCACGTCGTTCAGTTCATAGCTGCCGCAAACGTGGCCGAGCAGCAACACGGCGGCGAGCAGCGCGAGCCCGCCCGCGCCCGTGATGGTGAGCGCCATGCGCGCGCCGCGCCGCGCGTCGGGACGCGATGGCCAGAAGCCGATCAGCAGGAAGGAGACAAGACTCGTCAGCTCCCAGAAGATCACGAGCAGCAGCAGGTTGTTCGCGAGCACGACGCCGAGCATCGCGCCCATGAAGAGCAGAAGCAGCAGGTAGAGACGCGGCAGCGCTTCGCTGCCCGCGAGGTAGTAGCGCGCGTAGATGAACACCAGCAGGCCGATGGCGAGCACCAGCAGCGCGAACATGAACGACAGGCCGTCGAGCCGCAGCGAGAGCGCGAGGCCGATGTCGGGCACCCACTCGCGACGCCATTGCAGCACGCCGTGCGTCGACATGCCGACGCGTTCGCTGAGCAGCAGGCCGAGGCCCAACAGCGCCGCCGCGAACGCGATCCAGGTGGAGAGCGCGCTGGCGCGCCGCGCCGCGAGCGCCACCAGCGCTGCAGCCACGAACGGAAGTACGACGAGCCAGCCCAATACCATTCGATACTCTCCGGGAATCCCGCTGCACGCGGTGTGAACGGTGCGGGCCCGCCGGGCCGCATCCACGATCATAGCCGCAAACGGGGACGGAGTTCATGCGATTGGCATCAACGCCCGCGCGCCCGGCAGGACGCGGATCAGGCCATCTGGCTGAGCGTCTTGCGAAAGCGCGCGAGCGAGAACGCGAACAGCACCGAGCCGATCACGGCGAGCCAAAGGAACGGCTGCCAGACGACCGAGATGCCCGCGCCGCGAAACAGGATCGCTTGCCCCAACTCGACGAAGTGCGTGGTGGGCGCGGCGAGCATGATGTGCTGCACGAACTCGGGCATGCTTTCGCGCGGCGTGCTGCCGCCCGAGAGCATCTGCAGCGGCAGCAGCACGAGCACGAGCAGCATGCCGAATTGCGGCATGCTGCGCGCGAGCGTCGCCATGAAGATGCCCATCGAGGTCGTGGCGAACAGATGCAGCGCCGCGCCCGCGAGAAACAGCGCGACCGAGCCTTCGATCGGCACGTGCAGCGCGCCGCGCACGATGAACGTGAGCGAGAGCGCGGCGGCCACCAGCACCACGATCCCCATCGACCAGACTTTCGCGACCATGATTTCGGTCGGCGTGACCGGCATCACCAGCAGGTGCTCGATGGTGCCGTGCTCGCGCTCGCGTATCAGCGCCGCGCCCGTGAGAATGATGGAGAGCATCGTCACGTTGTTGATGATTTCCATCAGCGAGCCGAACCACGCCTGAGTGAGATTCGGATTGAAGCGCATGCGCACGGCGAGATCGACGGGCAGTTCGGTGGGCGCGCGATAGCGGTTCACGAACTCCGTGGCTTCGTCGTTGATCATCTGCTGGATGTAGCTGCTGCCGGTGAACGCCTGGCTCATGCGTGTGGCGTCCACGTTGAGCTGCACTTCGGCTGCGCGTCCGGCGAGCACGTCGCGTTGCAGATTGGGCGGAATGTTCAGCACAAAGGTGTAATTGCCCGCGTCCATGCCGCGGTCGGCCTGCGCGGGCGTGACCATCACGGGCGCAAGAAAGTGCGGCGGGAAGAACGCCTGGATCAGTCGCTGCGAGAGCGGCGAGACGTCGTTGTCGATCACGGCGATGGGCGCCATGTGCAGCGATTCGGGCCGCGACGTGGCCGACGAATAGATCATCGCCGTGAACGAGAAGATGATGAGGATCAGCAGCATCGGGTCGCGCGCGAGGCTCCAGAGTTCCTTCACGCCGAGGCGGTAGATGTTGGCGAGATGGCGGCGCATATCAGCTCTCCTGCTTCTTGAGCAGCGCGACGGTCACGCCGAGCACGATGGGCGTGGCGATCGCCAGCGGCCAGAACGAGTTCCACAGATCGCCGAAATGCAGCGCCTTGTTGAACACGCCCCGGCTGATGGTGAGCATGTGGCTCGCCGGATAGATCTGCCCGATGATGCGTCCCGCGCCTTCGAGCGACGAAACCGGCGTGATGAGCCCCGCGAACTGCACCGAGGGCACCATCGTGCCGATCATCGTGAAGAACAGCGCGGCGATCTGGCTCTTCGTGAACGTCGAGGCGAGCAGGCCGATCGCGGTCGCGCACAGGCAGTAGAGAACGGCCGCCGCGAACAAGGTCGGGAAACTGCCTTTGATCGGCACGCCGAATAGCGTAATGGCGAGGAACACCATCAGCAGGAAGTTGAGCATCGCGAGCAGCACGTACGGCGCCTGCTTGCCGAGCAGGAATTCGAGCCGCGTGACCGGCGTGACGTAGAGATTGATGATCGAGCCCAGTTCCTTTTCGCGCACGACGGCGAGCGCGGTGAGCATGGCGGGCATCATCAGCAGCAGCACGGGGATCACGGCGGGCACCATCGCGGGCAGGCTGCGCACGTCGGGGTTGTAGCGGAAGCGCGTTTCGACGGCCACGGCGGCATGCGCGTCGGCGCCCAGACGCAGCTTCGCCTGTTCGAGCAGCCAGCCCTGATGCATGCCCATGATGTAGCCGCGCACGGTTTCCGCGCGCTGCGGCATCGCGCCGTCGACCCACACGCCGATCTGCACCGCCTTGCCGCGCGCCACGTCGCGCGCGAAGCCGGGCGGAATCTCGACCGCGAGCGCGAGTTCGCCGCTGCGCATGCGCTTGTCCATGTCCGCGTAGCTCGCGAGCGGCGGCCGCTCGATGAAGTAGCGCGAGCCCGAGAGATTCAGCTCGTAGTTGTGCGAGAGCGCGGTCTGATCGTGATCGAGCACCGCGAAGCGCAAATCCTCCACGTCCATGCTGATGCCGAAGCCCATCACGAACAGCAGCAACAGCGAGCCCGCGAGCGCGAGCGTCGCGCGCACCGGATCGCGCCGCAGTTCGAGCGTCTCGCGCCACATATAGCTCCACGCGCGCTGCAGGCTGAAGCTGCGATGCTGTTGCGGATGCGCGGCGGCATCGGGATCTTCGGCCAGCACGGAGAGTTCGTCGCCCGTGCTTTCCTCGGTGCCCGCGCCCGCGTCGACGAGCCAGGCGATGAACGCTTCTTCGAGCGTGGCCGCGCCGCGATCGCGCGTGATGTTCGCGGGCGTGTCGCTCACCAGCACGCGGCCCGCGTGCATCAGCGAAATGCGGTCGCAGCGCCCGGCTTCGTTCATGAAGTGCGTGGAGATGAAGATCGTCACCTGATCTTCGCGCGCGAGGGCGATCAGCAGACGCCAGAAGTTGTCGCGCGCGACCGGATCGACGCCCGAGGTCGGTTCGTCGAGGATCAGCAACTCGGGCTTGTGGACCATCGCGACCGCGAGCGAGAGCCGCTGGCGCACGCCGAGCGGCAGGCTGTCGGGCAGCGTGTCGAGCGCTTCGGCGAGATCGAAACGTTCGACCATTTCGTCGACGCGCGCGGGAATGTCGGCCTCGGGTACATGAAACAGACGCGCGTGCAGCACCAGATTCTGGCGCACCGTGAGTTCGCCATAGAGCGAAAACGCCTGCGACATGTAGCCCACGCGGCGGCGCGTGTCGAGGTCGCGCGGATCGACTTCGTGCCCGAACAGCCAGGCCTTGCCTTCGGTCGCGGGCAGCAGGCCCGTGAGCATTTTCATCGTCGTCGACTTGCCGCAGCCGTTCGAGCCGAGAAAGCCGAAAATCTCGCCGCGCTGAATGCGAAAGCTCACGTGATCGACGGCCACGAAGTCGCCGAAACGCATCGTCAGGCCTTTGGCTTCGATGGCGACTTCGGTGTGCTCGTCGACGTTGAGCGGCACGATTTCGACCGGCTCGTGACCGCGCTTTTTCGCCTCGGGCAGCAGCGCGATGAAGGCTTCTTCGAGCGAGTCCGTGTGCGTGCGTTCGAGCAGTTCGGCGGGCTTGCCGGTCGCGAGCACCGCGCCGTCGTCCATCGCGATCAGCCAGTCGAAGCGCTGCGCCTCGTCCATGTACGCAGTCGCGACGATCACGCTCATCGACGGGCGCTCCTTGCGGATGCCGTTGATGAGGTCCCAGAACTGCGCGCGAGCGAGCGGGTCGACGCCGGTGGTCGGTTCGTCGAGGATCAGCAGGTCGGGGTCGTGGATCAGCGCGCAGCACAGGCCGAGCTTCTGCTTCATGCCGCCCGAGAGTTTGCCCGCCGGCCGCGCGAGAAACGGATCGAGGCCGGTGCTGCGCGTGAGCGCGTCGATGCGGCGGCGGCGCTCCTCTTCGTCGTGACCGAACAGGCGGCCGAAGAACTGCAGATTCTCTTCGACCGAAAGCGTCGGATAGAGATTCTTGCCGAGCCCTTGCGGCATGTAGGCGATGCGCGGGCAGACGTCGTCGCGATGCTTCTTGCTCGACATGTCGCCGCCGAGCACGCGCACGATTCCTTCCTGCACCTTGCGCGCGCCCGCGATCAGCGACAGCAGGCTCGACTTGCCCACGCCGTCCGGGCCGATCATGCCGACCATCAGCCCGGCGGGAATGTCCTGGGTGACGTCGCGCAGCGCGACGGTCTAGCCGTAGTGCAGGCCGACGTGCTCGAGGCGAACGACGGGCTCGCTCATCAGGGCACCTTGACCTGCAGATTGGCGGGCCAGTCTTCGTCGGTGTTGAGCTTGACCCACGCGACGCCGGGCAGACCGGTCTTCACGTACTGGAGATGCGCCTGGAGCAGCGCCGGGTCGATCTGCGCCTTCACGCGGAACATCAGCTTTTCGCGCTCGCTCTGCGTTTCCACGGTCTTGGGCGTGAACTGCGCGGTGGAGGACACGAACGTGACCTTCGCGGGGATCACCCATTGCGGCGCGGCGTCGAGAATGATGTGCACGTCCTGGCCGAGCGAGACGCGGCCCGCCGCGTTGGTCGGCAGGAAGAAGGTCATGTAGACGTCGGCGAGGTCGATCATGTTGAGCACCTTGCCGCCCGCGCCGAGCACTTCGCCGGGCTGCGCGACGCGATACTGCACGCGCCCCGCGCGCGGCGCTTTCAGATCGCTGTCCTGAATGTCGGCCTGCACGCGATCGATGGTCGCCTGCGCCGCCGCGATCGCCGAGACCGCGCCCGTCTGCTGCGCCTTTGCCGCCGAAACGGCCGCGGCCGCCGCG
>NZ_JAAGPN010000299.1:0-9059 GCF_017104805.1 Paraburkholderia sp. Ac-20347
CCGCCCTGCGCGTCGAGCCTCACGCGGCGCACGGCCGGCGCTTTCGCCGCGCCGTCCAGCGCGCGCTGCACCGGCTCATCGAGAAACAACACGCGCGCGCCGGCATTCTCGATCATGCCCGCGAGGCTGTCCGGATGCGAAGCCGGCGACAGCGGCGCGACTGCCGCGCCCGCGCGCAACGCGCCGAGAAACACCGCCGCGTACCACGGCGACGCGTTCGCGCAGATCGCCACCACGTCTTCGGGCATCACGCCGTCGCGTTGCAAGGCGCTCGCGCACTGATCGATCATCGCGTCGAATTCGGCGTAGCTGTAAACCGTGCCGTCGCAGACGAGCGCTGCGTGATCGCCCTGCTCGCTCGCCCATCTGCGGATCTGCTCGCCGATGCTTTCGAACGGCGGCTGGTCGAGCGCTGCTGTGGAAGTCATGTCGTAGTGCTCCGCTGATCAGAGATAGCTCGCGAGTTCCATCTTGGCGATGGCGTTGCGATGCACTTCGTCCGGGCCGTCCGCGAGGCGGATCGTGCGGGCGCTCGCGTATGCGCGCGCGAGACCGAAGTCGTCGCTCACGCCCGCGCCGCCATGCGCCTGAATCGCCCAGTCGATCACCTGGCAGGCCATCGCGGGCGCGGCCACCTTGATCATCGCAATCTCCTTGCGCGCCGCCTTGTTGCCCACGGCGTCCATTTTCCAAGCCGCGTGCAGCACCAGAAAACGCGCCTGATCGATGAGGATACGCGCATTCGCAATGCGCTCGCGCGTGACGCCCTGATCCGCAATCGCACGGCCAAATGCCGTGCGTTTCGTGGTGCGTTTGCACATGGCTTCGAGCGCGCGTTCAGCGCGGCCGATCAAACGCATGCAGTGGTGAATGCGGCCCGGCCCGAGTCGCCCTTGCGCGATTTCAAAACCGCGACCTTCGCCGAGCAGCACATTCGTGACCGGCACGCGCACGTTTTCGAACAGCACTTCGGCGTGACCGTGCGGAGCGTCGTCGTAACCGAACACGGGCAAATGGCGCAGCACCGTGACGCCGGGCGTATCGAGCGGCACCAGCACCATCGACTGGCGCTGATGACGATTCTCGCCGTGCGGATCGGTTTTACCCATGAAAATAAGGATCTTGCAGCGCGGATCGTTTGCGCCCGAGATCCACCATTTACGCGCGTTAATCACGTAATGGTCGCCGTCGCGCTCGATGCGTGCTTCGATATTAGTCGCATCCGACGAGGCCACCGCAGGCTCGGTCATCGCAAAGGCCGAACGGATCGTGCCGTCGAGCAGCGGCGCGAGCCACTCGCGCTTTTGCGCCTCGCTGCCGTAGCGCAACAGCGTTTCCATATTGCCCGTGTCGGGCGCGGAGCAATTGAACGGTTCCGCGCCGATGGCCGAGCGCCCCATGATTTCGCACAGCGGCGCGTATTCCAGATTCGTGAGGCCGCCCTCGGATTCGTGCGCGGGCAGAAACAGATTCCACAGTCCCGCACCGCGCGCCTTGTCCTTGAGCTTCTCCATCACGGGCGCAGGCTGCCACGGATTGCCCGCGCGGCGCGCCGCATCCATTTCGGCCGCGAACTGTTCCTCCGCCGGATACACATGCTGATCCATGAAGGCCGTGAGCCGCGCCTGCAGATCCTTCACCTTGCTCGAATGTTCGAAGTTCATAAGCTGATTTCCGCTGGATTGACCGGTTGAATGTCGCGCGATGCACGCGTCGCGCTAGCGCATGGCATCGACTTCGCGCGCGAGCGCCCACGCCTGCTCCGCGAGCGGACGCGTACGCTTGCCCGTTTCGAGCGCGAGCGCACTCGACGCGTTGCCTTGCAGCGCGCGCGCCATCACGCCCTGAAGAATGCCGACAAGCCGGAACATGTTGAAGACGAGGTAGTAGCCCCAATCGACTTCGGAAACGTCGTCGCGCGAGGCGCGCGCGACACGCTGCAAATAACGCTGCAAATAGGCCTTTTCGCCGGGAATGCCGAGCGCGGCGAGATCGAGTCCGATCAGACCGCGCCGCGCGCCCGCCTGCATATGCCAGATCATGCAGTGATACGCGAAGTCGACGAGCGGATGGCCGAGCGTGGACAGTTCCCAGTCGAGCACGGCGAGGATGCGCGGCTCACGCGCGTCGAAAATCACGTTGTCGAGCCGATAATCGCCATGCACGATGCGGCGTTCGTCGCCCGCCGGAAGATGCTTCGGCAACCAGTCGATGAGGTGATCGGCGGCCTCGATTCGCTCCGTCTCCGAGGCCCGATATTGTTTGGTCCAGCGCGCCACCTGACGCTCAATGTAATTGCCCGCGCGGCCGTAATCGCCGAGACTGATCGCGTCGGGATCGACCGAATGCAACGCGGCGATCACGCGATTCATTTCGTCGTAGATCGCGTCGCGCGCTTGCGGCGTCATGCCCGGCAGCGCCGCGTCCCAGAAGATGCGGCCCTCCACGTACTCCATCAGATAGAACGGCGAGCCGATCACCGCCGCGTCCTCGCACAGCGCGTACGCCTTCGCGACCGGCACGTCGGTCTGCGCGAGCGCGCGAATCACGCGGTATTCGCGATCGACGGCATGCGCGGACGGCAGCAGCACGCCCGGTGGCTTGCGCCGCAGCACATAGCGCGCGCCGCCCGCATCGAGCAGAAAGGTGGGATTCGACTGCCCGCCCTTGAACTGCTCGACGTGGACGCCGCCGGCAAAATCATGCAGATGCTCGCGCATCCACGTGGCGAGACGTGCGACGTCGAAGGCATGCGCGTCCGCCACGGGACGCGTGCCGCTGAAGCTCGACTGCAGATCGATACTCATGGATTCGGGCAGCCTCCATCGGCGGCGCGCAGGGACGCCACTGCGCCCGATTTACGCCGCATGAAAATTCTGCAAAGCAGGTGTGAATTCTGCATTGCAGAAATGCTAGCCTGCGCGATGGAGGTGTGTAAAGATCTATAAAGCGCGAATGGCTCGGGAAAAACCCCAGTGGAAAGCGCGACCGTGAGTCAGTCGGCATTCAATAAGCATTGGATGGCGACTGAACGTGTCTGCCCGGCAAACAATCGATGAAATGCCGCGCGAGCACCTTTCAAAAATATTACCGACAATAAATTGATCAGGATGTCGAACGATTCAGGCGCGATTCAGGCGAAAAAAAAACGCAAGTCGCTCATCGCGCTTGCGTTTCTTTGCAACCGGCTTCGGTGTTCACCGTCCGGCCACAGCCGCTTCGATTTGTCCGATCATCTGCACCAGCCGCGGCTTCACCTCATTGAGCAGAAATTCCGACGTGAGCGAAAACGACGGACCGCCCACGTTGATCGCCATGACCGGCAAGCCGCCGCCCGGCTCGAACGCGCGCGCAATACCGTTCACGTCTTTCTGCCACTCGCCGAACGAACACGTCACGCCCAGCGTCTCGTGATCGCGCACGCCCTGCTCGATGCCGCGCCGCACGTTCGGCCACGCGACATCGTCGAGTTCGCGGATCTGCTCCATGACGTCGTCGCGTTCGCGCGGCGCCACGGCCGCGAGCCACGCGCGCCCAATAGCCGAAGTGGCCAGCGGAATGCGCGAACCCACGTCGAGCGTGAGCGCCAGCGCCGCCGTGCTACGGCAGCTTTCGATGTAGAGCATCGAGAGCCGGTCGCGCACGCCGAGCGACACCGTGCCGCCCGAGAACTCCGAGAGTTCCTGCATCATCGGCCGCGCGATCTTGCGCACGTCCAGACGCGCGAGCATCGAACTGCCGAGCGCGAGGCACGCCGTGCCGAGCCGATAACGCCCGGTGTCCTCGAGGTGAATCAGATAGCCGATCTTCGTGAGCGTCATGGTCAGACGCGAGACCGTCGAGCGCGGCAGCTTGCAGCGTTGCGCGATTTCCTGATTGGTCAGCGTCGTGTCGCCGCCGCGAAAGCAGGCGAGGACGTCGAGCCCCCGGGCCAGCGCGGTCACGAAATGACGATCTTCCTTGTGGGCGCTTTTGCGAGCCGGCTTCGGCGCGGTATCGGACATTGCGATAAGAATGAAGTGGGCGCGCGTGCCGCGAGCACGGCACGGTTTTGGGTTCGCGGAATTATATGCTGTATCGCAGGATCGACGGCGCGCGTCAATGGGTGGGGAACCCTGGCGTACCGCGGCGGCCTGGGTGGCCGGGCGGGAATGCGATGCGGGGATGCGAGCCGGATCGCGTGACTGGAGAAATCCGGCGCGCGGCCAGCTGTATCGTCCGGCCGCACGCGAAAATTACTTAGCCATCCTGTTTATTGTGCAGGCTTGAGCACTACGCGAAAGCGCGCCTTGCCGCTCATCATGCGCTCGTACGCTTCGGCGGCGCGCTCCAGCGGATACTCCTCGATCATCGGCTTGACGCCGGAAATCGCGCTGAATGCGAGCGTTTCCTGCGAATCCGCCGCCGTGCCCGACGGCCAGCCCTGCACCGAATGACGTCCCATGATGAACTGCGTGATCGGCACTTCGACGGGCTCCTCGGACACGCCCACCATGATCAGTTTCCCGTTCAGACCGAGACCGCCGATGGCGGCGCTCATCGCCTTGCCGCTCGTGACCGTCGCAAGAATCACGCGCGCGCCGCCGAGCGCGAGCAAGGCTTCGCCCACGTTCTGCGCCTGGCTGTCGATGTAATGATGCGCACCGAGTTCTTTCGCGAGCGGCGCCTTGTCCTGTCCGCGCGCGATGGCCACGGTGACGAAGCCCATCTTGCGCGCGAACTGCACGCCCAGATGACCGAGCCCGCCGATGCCGAGAATCGCCACCACGTCGCCGGCGCGCGCGCCGCTGTTGCGCAGCGCGTTGAAGGTGGTGATGCCCGCGCAGAGCAGCGGCGCGGCGTCGACGTCGGAGAGGTCGTCGGGCATGCGCGCGAGCGCTTCCTGCGGCGCGACCATATATTGCGCGTAACCGCCGTCGTAGCTGATGCCGGGCACCTGGGCCGTCTGGCACAGCACGAAGTCGCCGTGGCGGCAGCGATCGCAATGGCCGCAATGGCCGCCGTGCCAGCCCACGCCCACGCGCTGCCCCGCTTGCCAGCCCTCGACGCCCGCGCCGAGTGTCTCGATCACGCCCGCAATCTCGTGGCCCGGCACGCGCGGATACGCAAGCCCCGGCCACAGGCCGTCCTTCGTCATCGAATCGCTATGGCAAATACCGCACGCCTGCACCTTGATCAGCACGTGGCCCGCGGGCGGCTCCGGAACCTCGCGCTCGACGAGTTCGAGAGGACCGCCCGCTTTCGTCACCTGCACTGCCTGCATCGTTCGCATACGTTGCTCCTCGATCTGGAAGGAATGGCCGCGATATGCCGGGTTGGCAAGTGATCGAGGATACGCGGATCGTGTGTCATCGGATGCATGGATGGCCGTCACGACGGCGTTTTTGGCGGTTCGACGGCATCGCGCGGCGGCCTGCGGGCTCAATTCAAGCCATATTTAGCAAATATCTCCACGTGGAGAGTGGAATAGGGTTCGATCGCGAGGACTTCCTTATCGGCCACGCGAGCGCCGGCAATTAATCAGGAATCCGATCAATTGATTCGTACGATCACACGACGCTCGTCATGCCGCCGTCGACGAATAGCGTCTGGCCGTTCACGAAACTCGACGCTTCCGAAGCAAGGAATATCGCCGCCCCGCACAACTCTTCGACCCGTCCCCAGCGCCCCGCAGGCGTACGCTTGCAGAGCCATGCGCTGAACTCGGGATCGTCGACGAGCGCACGGTTCAGGTCGGTCGCGAAATAGCCCGGCGCGAGCGCGTTCACCTGCAGGCCGCGCGGCCCCCAGTCGGCGCACATGCCTTGCGTGAGCATGCGCAGCGCGCCTTTCGAGGCCGCATACGGCGCGATGGTGGGCCGCGCCAACGCGCTCTGCACCGAACCGATATTGATGATCTTGCCGCGCCCGCGCGCCAGCATGTGTCGCGCGACCGCCTGCGAAACATGGAACACGCCGTCGAGATTCACGCGCATCAATTCGCGCCAGTCGCTCGCGGCGAAGGTTTCGAGCGGCGCGCGCCGTTGAATGCCCGCGTTGTTCACGAGAATGTCGATAGGACCGACGCGCGTCTCGATGTCGTCGACGGCGTGAGCCACCGCATCGGCGTCGGCCACGTCGAAGATCGCTGTCGCGACGTCGAAGCCCTCCGCACGCAGACGCGCGGCGACATCGTCGGCCTGCGCCTGATTGCGTCCGTTGATCACCAGCGACGCGCCCGCGCGCGCCAGTCCGCCCGCCAGCGCGAGTCCGATGCCGCGCCCCGAACCCGTGACCAGCGCGCGTCGGCCATTGAGGCCAAACATCCGGGCGATCTCCTGGCTCGAATCCGCCTGTTTTTGCGTCTCGTTCGTTTCGTTCGTCATAGTCTGCCGTTTCGTTTGCGAATTCATGAGTTCACCGCATCGCCCGGATACGCGCCAATACTCTTTCGTGACCTTGTTATCATGAAGTTTGATAACCGATCCCGAATCGCTGCAGATCGCGGCGAATGACGACAAAACTAATGGCGACAAAACGAATGACGACACAACGGCAGCGATCCGGAAAGCGACCACGATGGAATTGAAACACTTGCGGGCATTCGTTGCACTGGCGGAGGAACTGCACTTCGGGCGCGCCGCCGCGCGGCTGTGCATCGTGCAGCCCGCGCTGAGCATGCAGATCAAGACGCTCGAAGACGATCTGGGCGCGCGTCTCTTCGACCGTGACCGGCATAGCGTGTCGCTGTCGGCGACGGGCGCGATTTTCCTCGCAGAAGCGCGTGCCACGCTGCATGCGGCGGCGCGTGCCGAACAGGCGGCGCGACGCTCGGCGCGCGGCGAGGTCGGGACCTTGCGGGTGGCGTTCGTGTCGTCGGTGCTGCCGCGTCTGTTGCCCGCGTTGATGCGCGAACTGCACGCGCGTTATCCGCTGATCGAACTCGATCTCAAGGACATGCCGACGCCCGACCAGATCGCGGCGCTGCACGACGGCCGGCTCGATTTCGGGCTGATCCGCCTGCCCGCGAGCGGCGCGGGTCTGGAGATCAGGACCGTGCTGGAGGAGCCGTTCGTGGTGGCGCTACCGGAGGATCACGCGCTGGCGCGCAAGGCGACGATCCGCCCCGCCGATCTGCGTGGGCAGCCCGCGTTCGTGCTCGCGCGCCGCTATGCGCCGGGGCTTTACGACGGGATGCTGCTGGCGTTGCGCCAGCAGCGCGTGACGCTCGACATCGCGCAGGAACTGGGCGAATTCACGACGCTCATCGCGTTTGTTGCGGCGGGTCTGGGGCTCGGCGTGATGCCGTTGAACGCGGCGGCGGCGCTGCCGCCGAATGTGGTCGCGAAGCCGCTCGATCTGCGCGGCCATCGCACGGCTGTCGGGCTCGCGTGGCGCGAACCCGACAGCGCATTGAAGCGCATCTTTGTCGATGTGATGGCAGCGTGCGTAGCGCACGCAAGCTGATGAGGCAACGAAGAAGGCAACAAAAAAATAGCAACCAAGCGCCCTACGCCGCGGCCTCCGGTTGCGCCTCGTCGACGGACTCATTCGCCGCTTCGCTCGTCCATTGGCGCGCACGCGCGTTCATCGCCGCATCGGTACGCAGGCGGAACGTCGCCACCGCGTCGGCCATCAAGTTGGCCTGCTGTTCCAGCGAACCAGCCGCCGCAGCCGCCTCTTCCACGAGCGCCGCGTTCTGCTGCGTGACCTGATCCATCTGCGTCACGGCCTGCTCGACCTGCTCGATGCCCGCGCTCTGCTCGACGGTCGCCGACGCGATCTCCTTCATCAGCCCCGACACGCGCTCGATCGACGCCACCACTTCCGCCATCGTCGCGCCCGCCTCGGTCACGCGCGCACGGCCGCCACGCACGTCCTCGACGGACTCGTCGATCAGCGACTTGATTTCGCGCGCCGCGGCCGCGCTGCGTTGCGCGAGGTTGCGCACTTCGCCGGCGACCACCGCGAAGCCGCGTCCCTGCTCGCCCGCGCGCGCGGCTTCGACCGACGCGTTGAGCGCGAGAATATTGGTCTGGAACGCGATGCCGTCGATGATGCCGGTGATGTCGGCGATCTTGCCCGAGCTGCGCGTGATCGCTTCCATGGTCTCCATCGCTTCTTCGACAACGCGTCCGCCGCGCTGCGCGACCTCGGCCGAGCGCGCCGCCAGCGAACTCGCTTCGCTCGCGTGTTCGGCGTTCTGGCGCACCGTCGCGGTCAACTGCTCGGTGCTCGCGGCCGTCTGTTCGAGCGACGCCGATTGCTGCTCGGTCCGGCTCGACAGATCGAGATTGCCCGCCGCGATTTCGCGCGCGCCCGTGTTGATCGCATCGCAGCACGCGCGCACGTTGCTCACCGTGAGCGTGAGGCCTTCCTGCATGCGGCGCATTGCGTCGAGCAACTGGCCGATCTCGTTGCGGCCGCCCGTCGCGATCGGCACCGCGAGGTTGTTGGCCGCGATCTGGTTGAGCGCTTCGACGGCGACCGCCAGCGGCGCGGTCACGAGCCGGCGCAGCGCGAGATGCGTGACGACGACGAGCGCGAGCGCGCCCGTGAGCCCCACCGCCACCATCGCCATGACCCAGCCGTGCTCGCGCTCGCCTTGCGCGAGCGTGGCGCGCACGGCGGCGTCCTTGTCGGCGTGGAAGGCCGCGATGCTCGCGGCGAGTTGCGAGCCCGTCTGCGCCATCTCGCCCGTCGCGAGCGTCGCGTAAGTCGCGGTGTCGCCGTTCTGCAGCGCGTCTGCAGCGCGCGTGAGCACGGTGTTCATCGCGGCCTGCGCGTCGAGCACGGCCGCACGGCGTGACGGTTGCGCGATCGCGGCGGCGTCCGATGCCACATTCGAAGCCGTATTGGAAGCGGTATTCGTCGATGAATCCGATGCGCTGCCCGACGAAGCCTCGGCCACGGGCGCATTGGCGCGCAGCGTATCCGCGTCGTGCGCGGCCTGCGTGACGAGATCGCGGGCGGCCGCAAGCGCGGTATCGCGCGCCGACGTATCGTTCTGCTCCTTCAACGCCGCATAGGCGCGCGCGAGCGTCGCCTGCGCGCGCGCCGAGTGGCCGCCGATCGCATCG
>NZ_JAAGPN010000300.1:0-8657 GCF_017104805.1 Paraburkholderia sp. Ac-20347
CGCTCCGGCACCCGCGCCGAAGACCGTGTATGTCGCGCCGCCGCCGCCGAAAGCCGTCTACGTGGCCCCGCCCGCGCCGAAGGTCGTGTACGTCGCGCCGCCGCCGCCCAAGGTCGTCTACGTGACGCGCCCGCTGCCGCGCGTGGTCTATGTCGCGCCGCGTCCCGTCTATGTCGCGCCGGCGCCGCGCGCCGCCATCTGGGTTCCGGCGCATTGGGCCGGCGGCGTCTGGGTGCCCGCGCATTGGGCCTGATCGAACGTGACTCGGCATAAAAGACGTAAGTCCTTAATTAGCCGCCGCTTTTACCCGCATTCCCCTATCCGCTTTTCAACCACGCCGACGCGCTGCGTCGGCTGCCTCACGGAGTTCAGCATGAAGAAGATGATTGCCGCCCTTGTTTTGTGTATCGTTTCAGCAGCAGCGACGGTGCCGGCCACGGCCCTCGCGCAAACGACGTCCACGCCGCCCGGCGCGATCAACAGCGGACGACTCGAACGCGCGATGGCGCAGTTGCCCGCACGCTTCGCCCAGGCGAACACGAGCGGCGACGGCAAGCTCACGCGCGCGCAGGCGCAAAGCGGCATGCCGATGGTCGCGCAGCACTTCGACGAAATCGACACGCAGCACAACGGCTACATCACGCTCGCGCAGATCGAGGATTTCATGCGCGAACGCGCCGCCGCGGTGCGCTGACGCGCCCTTCAACCTACCCCCGCCGGAGGCGGCCGATGGACCAGGCAAACCGGATCATCGTGCTCGACGACGAAGCCGAGCTGCGCAACATGCTGCAACGCTTCCTCAGCGGACATGGCTTCGAGGTGCGCGCCGTCGCCGACGGCAAGCGCCTCGACCGCATGCTGCAACGCGAGCCCTACGACCTGCTCGTGCTCGACCTGATGATGGAGCCGGAAGACGGCCTGAGCGTCTGCCGCCGTCTGCGCGCCGAAGGCCACACCTTGCCGATCCTGATGCTCACCGCGAAAGGCGACGCCGCCGACAAGGTCATCGGCCTCGAAACCGGCGCCGACGACTATCTCGCCAAACCCTTCCTGCCCGACGAACTCGTCGCGCGCGTGAAGGCGCTGCTGCGCCGCCAGAAGATGGCGTCCGGCGAACCCACGGTCACCTCGCAGCGGCTGCGTTTCGGCGACTTCACCTTCGATGTCGGCCAGCAGACGCTCATGCGCGACGGCGTGCCGATCGAAGTCCACTCGGCGCAGATGCTGTTGCTGCACGCGCTCGGCTCGTCGCCGAACCGCGCCGTGAGCCGCGAAAATCTGCTCGCCCGCGCGCGCGGACGCGATCACAACGCGCTCGATCGCAGCGTCGACGTGCAGATCCTCCGGCTGCGCCAGATCGTCGAGGACGATCCCGCCAAGCCGCGCTTCATCAAGACCGTGTGGGGCATCGGCTACATGCTGGTGGCCGGCGTCGACACCTGACGCGCCCGCATGCGTACATCCGCCCAACCGCGCCGCTGGCTGCCGCGCTCGCTGCTCTCGCGCAACATCGTGCTGCTGGTGGTGCTCGTCGCGCTCACACAGGCGTGCTCGCTGAGCGCGCTGCTTCACTTCGTGCAGCGCCCGCGCATCGAGCGCGCGTCGATCATTTTCGCGGACTACGTGCGCATGCTCGACACCCTGCTCGCCGCCATGCCGCCCGACGAAGGCCGCATGGCCGCCGCGCGCATGAACGCGCATCGCAGCGCGCCCGCCGCAAGCACGGCGATGCCCGCGATCAGCCCGCTGCGCTTCTTCCGCACGTGGCAGCGCGACGTCTTCATCCGCTCGCTCACGCGCGATCTGCCCGCCGACATGCCCGTGCGCTGGGAAACCACCGACGAGGAGCGCCTCTGGATCCGCGTGCATGCGGCGGGCGAGCCGGTCTGGATCGCGCTGCCGATGACCGCCGACGCCCAGGCGAGCGGCATCACCACGGCGGTCATTCTGTCGATCGGGCTTGCGCTGCTCGCTGGTTTGACGGGCTGGCTGATCCAGCTGCATCTGAACCGGCCGCTGGCCGATCTCGCGGATGCGGCCCGGCGCGTGAGCGCCGGCGACGCGCCCGCGCCGCTGCCCACCGACGGCCCCACAGAAATCGCCGAAGTCAGCCGCGCCTTCAATCAGATGACCGACGCGCTCAGACAGGCGGAAGCGACGCGCGCGCTGATGCTCGCGGGCGTCTCGCACGACATCCGTACGCCGCTCACGAAGCTGCGCCTCGCGATTGCGATGGCGCTGCCGCGCGGCACCAATGACAGCCTCGTCGCGTCGTCCGAGGGCTATCTCGACCATATCGACACGATTCTTCAGCAGTTCATGGATTACGCGGGCAGCGGCGAACGCGAGGCGCCGCAAACGGGCGATCTGAACGCGCTCGCGGGCCAGCTCGTCGCCGAATTCACGGGGCTCGGGCACGAGTTCGACCTGGAGGAAGGCGACGTGCCGCCGTTCGCGTTCCGGCCCGTCGCCGTCATGCGCGTGCTGATGAACCTGATGCAGAACGCGGTGGTGTACGCGCGCACGGGCCTGCTCGTGCGCACCTGGCGCGACGGCGACGACGCCTGCGTGGCCATCTGCGATCGCGGGAACGGCATTCGCGCCGCGGAACTCGAGCGCCTCAAATTGCCGTTCAGCCGCGGCGACAACGCTCGCACGCATTCGGGCGGCACCGGCCTCGGGCTCGCCATCGTCGAACGCATCGCGCGTCTGCACGGCGGTTCGCTAACCTTTCACGACCGCGCGGGCGGCGGACTCGAAGCCGTCGTGCGGCTGCCGCTGAACCCTCAGACGAATCTCCGGACCGCCGCGCACGGATAAGCGCGACTGACTGGGGGCGAGCGCGACTCAGCGCAGGTGACATGAGTCGACATAATTTGCGCGTGGCGTCCGCGCGCGCCTTTGCCCATACTTGCACCCATGCGCTGAACGACGCATCGAACCGCAAGACACGCCAGACACCGCGCGCGGAACACGATGCCCTGCCAGCTCGAACGAAGCATTTCCGATAGTTCGCCATCCTGATCAATTCGCGAGTATCGGATCACTCACGCAATGCAGTATTCAGGCAACGGACATCGACATGAACTCGCTCCTTATCTCCCTCGTCAACAAGACCAAGCGCCTCGCGGGCGCCGTGCTGCTCGCCGGCTCGCTGTTCGCCTCGGGCTGCGCCTCGGCCGCGACGGCGTTGCAGGCAGCCGGTCCGCTGCCGCAAGTGCATGCGGACGTGATCTACGTATCGGCGTTCGAGATTTCGCCCGATCTCGTGAAGCTCGACGGCGGCATGGCGCAGAAGATCAAGTCGATGGCGAGCGGCGAATCGTCGGCGCAACAGCAGCAACAAACGGCGCTCGCAGCACGCGAAGCGCTCGCCAATGAGATCGTCGCCGAATTGCGCAAGCAGGGTTTGAACGCCGTGCGCGCCGATGGTCCGGTGCCCGCCGGACGCAACGCGATCGTCGTCGAAGGCCGCATCGACACCATCGACGCAGGCAGCCGTCGCCGCCGCATTCTGATCGGCCTGGGCGCGGGCAAGAGCGAAGTGGGCGCGACCATCGCCCTCTCGTTCGTGCCGGCCAACGGCGCGCCGCAAGCGCTCGCGACCTTCGAAGCGAAGGCGGACAGCGGCCATATGCCGGGCGTCGCCGAAACGGCAGGTGTGGGCGCAGCGGCAGGTCATGTGGCGGTGTCGGCGGCGGCAGGCGGCGGCTTGCACGGCGCGTCGGAAGCGAAGCACGACACCGTGACTTCCGATGCCGACAAGCTCGCCCGCTCCATCGCCAAGCAACTGGGCCAAGCCGCGCAGGAAAATGGCTGGATGCCGATCAGCAACGCAAGCTGAAATTGCGTCGATAAAAAAACGGCGGCGCTTTCATGCGCCGCCGTTTTTATTTATTCAGCCTGCTCGCGATAATGCGCGAACTTCGACGTCTGCCCAATACCGGGATTGAAGCAGTTGCACGGATCGAGCTCTTCATAAAAGGCCTTCAGCGCAGGCTTCGCGTGATAAAGATGCCCGACGTTGTGCTCCGCCGGATATTCGGCGCCGCGTTCATCGAGCAGTTTCCACATCTCGTGTTCGAGCGCGAGACAGTCGTTGCCTTTACGAACGATATAGTCCTGATGAAACACGTGACAAAGAAAATGCCCGTAATACAGCTTGATGGCGATGGGCTTTTCGACATGCGCGGGCAAGGTTTCGAACCAGTCGCGATCATTACGGCGCAAGGCAATATCGAGCGCAACGATATCCTCGACTTCCTGACCGTGCACAGCGCGATAACGCACCGCCGCGCCCGCCGCCGCGAAGCGATGCAGAAACGCCTTGCTGCCTTCTTCGTCGGTGCATTCGAAAAAATCGCCGCTTGCCTGCGAGAAATAGCGCTGCAAATAGGCACGCGTTTCATCGACGGTATCGGCGGACACCTTGAGCATCAAATGATGTTCGTAGCGCTGGCGATAATCCTTGAGGCGTGCGGGCAGATGGCTCGGAAACAGGCGGCTCAGCGCCTGCATCACGCGGTCGGTGAAATGCGCGGGCAGAAAGCCGAACCGCTCGAAGAACGCGTCGAAGCGGCTCTTGAGCGCGAACAGCCCCGGCAGTCGCTGCGTGCCGAGATGCTGGATCATGAGAAACATGTCCTTGCCGTAACGCTCGGCGATATCGAAAGCGTCTCGATGCAAATATTCGCCCGCAATCGGCAGATTCGACAGTTCCGTGAGCAGATAACGGCGCACGTCGGTGAGTTCGGACGTTGCGTTGGTGCCGATATAAAACACCTTCGCGCCCTTCTCGATGGGGAACGTATCGAGGCGCACCGCGAACACCATCACCTTGCCCGCCGATCCCGACGCCTCATGCAGACGCAGCGGATCGGCGTTGTAGCGCGCGGGCGTATCGGCATTGACGTCGCGCACGTGCTCGGCATAGTGCCGGTCCGACGCCGCGCCTGCATCGTGGCGAATCGCGTCTTCGGGCAGCTCGCCGCGATCGAGACGCGCGAGGATCTGCTCGGGCGTGTCGCCCAGCGCGATGCCGAGATGGTTCACGAGACTCAGCCGGCCTTGCGCATCGACCTGCGCATACACGCTCATTTCCGTGTACGCCGGACCGCGCCGCACCAGCGAGCCGCCCGAGTTATTGCAGACGCCGCCCATCACCGACGCGCCGATGCACGACGAGCCGATCACCGAATGCGGTTCACGGCCTAGCGGTTTGAGCGTCTGTTCGAGTTGATCGAGCGTCGAGCCCGGCAGGCAGACGACCTGCTTGCCGCCGTCAATCACATAGACCGTGCGCATGCGCGCCATGCTGACGATCACGACGTCGCGATCATAGTCGTCGCCGTCGGGCGTGGAGCCGCCCGTCAAGCCGGTATTCGACGCCTGCGAAATCACGATCGCGTTCGCAGCCATGCACGCTTGCAGCACCTGCCACTGCTCGACGAGCGAGCCGGGCCGCACCACTGCCGCCACCTTGCCCTGACCGAAGCGAAATCCGGTGCGATAACGCCGCGTGGCTTCGTCGCCGGTCAGCACATAGTCGCGGCCAACGAGCGATTGCAGCGAGGCGATGAGCGCCGGACGCGCGGCGTCGCGTTGTGCGCGCGACGCGACCGGTGACGGAGAAACAGTGGACATGCAAACAGCTCCTGGATCAAGGGCGAAAACACACTCGAAACGGGGCCTTCGCAATGCTTACAAGGATAAAGGCGTGCTGCGACGCCGTCCAATATCGAAAGCCCGCTCGATCAAGACGAAAAAGATATAGATCGTCCGGAGTCGCCTCAGGCGTGGCGCGACGCCTCGCGCACGATCCGCACGAAGTTCTGCAGCGTGGGCGCCTTCTCGCGCGAACGATAGACGAGCGCGATGGTCGTGTGCAGCGAGCCGCCCTTGAGCGCGTGATACGTCACGCCCTTCGCCTGAATCTGCCGCATCGAAGACGGAATCAGCGTCACGCCGAAACCCGCCGCCGCCATGTTCACGGTCGAGGAAATCTGCGGCGACTCCATGCTGATGACCGGATTGAAGCCCGCCGCATGACACGCGCTGATGATCGAATCGTAGAGATCCGGGCCAATGGGACGCGGAAACAGAATCAGCGGATCGCCTGCAAGATCGGCCAGATCGATGCTGCGGCGACGCGCGTAACGGTGGCGCGGCGGCAGCACGGCGAGCACGTCTTCTTCCACCAGCATCTGCGTGGCAAGACCCCGGCAATCGAGCGGCAAACGCACGAAAGCCGCGTCCACCTTGGCGTCGTTCACGCGGTCGAGCAGCACGGAACTGTTGCTCTCCTCGCAGCCGATCGTCACGCCGGGCCACGCGCTGCGAAAGCGCTGCAAGACCGTGGCGACGAGCGGATGAAACACAGTAGAGCCCGCGAAACCCAGAATCAGCCGTCCGCTTTCGCCGCGCCCGACGTTCTGCGCCTCCGCGAGCGCGAGGTCGGCGTCTTCGACGATGCGTTGCGCGCGCACGCGAAACAGCCGTCCCGCTTCGGTCAATTCCACGCGCCGCGAATGGCGGATAAACAGCCGCGTGCCGATTTCCTTTTCGAGCTTGAGGATTTGCTGGCTTAGCGGCGGCTGGGCAATACCGAGTGCGTTCGCGGCTTCGCTGAAATGCAGATGCTCGGCGACCGCGAGAAAATAGCGTAGCTGACGCAGTTCCATATCTTTTTCGTCTAGATCCGATCCGCGCAGTGTGGATCAGATCGGCGTGCGCGTCCATTACGCCGGATGGCGGATGACGAACGACGAACGGCGTCAGCCCGTGCCCATGCGCGTTTCGTCGACGAAGCGCTCAGTGGCGTCGTCGATCTTGCGGCCCTTGCGGCCGCTCGGGCCGTGAATGTAGACGGTTTTCATATCGATGCCCGACGCGCCGTGTGTGGAAGGCGGCGGCGACATGGCGTATTTCACCTCGCGTTCGTGATCGGCGAGTTGCAGACGCGGATCGAACACCGAGTTGAACTTCCACAGCATGCGCACGAAATTGGTCTGACCGCGCACGAGCAGATGCGCGGCCTGGCCCGCCGCACCGCGCAATGCGCTCCAGCCCAGATGTTTGCGATTGAGCACCTGCTGCGTGCGCACCAGTTCCGCGTAGAACTCGGGCAACGGCAGGCGCGTCGGCACCACGGCGTGCTGAATGTCGTAGAGACGATAGTCGAGGCTCGTGAGCGGCCGCGATTCCTGCTGCCAGTTTTCGGTACCCGGATACGGCGTGTTCACGCTGATATTCACGATCTCCGGAATCTCCAGGCACCATTGCCGAATGGTCTCGAAGCGGTCGTGATCCCAGTCCGGATCGGCGATCAGATTGACGGCCACGGTAATGCCCAGCGAGCGCGCGAATTCCAGCGCCTCGAAATTGCGGTCGAGACTGATGCGTTTGCGAAACGCCTTGAGCCCCGCTTCGTCGATGGCTTCGAGACCCAGAAACATGTACTTGAGTCCGAGCGATTCCCACGCGCGAAACACGTCCTTGTTGCGCAGCAGCACATCGCCGCGCGTTTCGAGGTAGTAGCGCTTCTTGATGCCGCGTTGGCGGATCGCATCGGCGATCGCCATGCCGTGTTCAGCGTGCACGAAGGCTACATCGTCGACGATGAAGACGCCCGGCTCGCGCAGCGCGGCGAGTTCTTCCACCACCACTTCGGGGCTGCGCGTGCGATAGCTGCGCCCGTAAAACGTCCACGCACTGCAGAACGTGCAGTCCCACGGGCAGCCGCGCGCGAACTCGATGGACGCGCACGGATCGAGCGTGCCGATGAAGTATTTGCGCCGATGCCGCAACAGATCGCGCGCGGGACGCACGGGATCGAGATGCTCGACGAAGCGCGGCGGCGGACCGGAGCCCTCGCGCGTGACGACGCCCGCCACGCTCAACAGGTCGCCGCCCTGCGCCACCACGGCGAGCAGATCGTTGATCGACGCTTCGCCCTCGCCGCGCAGAATGCAGTCGATCGCGCCCTCGGCGTGACGCAGCAGATCGCGTGCCGTGAACGACACGCTGTGGCCGCCCACGAACACGAAGCACGACGGCAACGCGGCCTTCACGGCTTTCGCGAGATCGACGATTTCGGGAATGTTCGCCAGATAGTTGCCCGAAAAGCACAGCGCTTCGGGTCGCCAGTTGCGCACGCGGCGCATCAGGTCGCGATGCGTTTCGACCTGGAGGTCGAGCAGTTGCACCTCGTGGCCCGCATCGCGCGCCGTGCCCGCGACCGATTCGAGACCCAGCGGTTCGAGCCGCAGGAACACGCGCGTGTACATCAACCCGCTCGGGTGGACGGCAAGCAATCTCATGAAGCCTCCTTGCACGACGCGCGTCACGCGCCGGCCTGTTGCTCGATGCTGGATGCCTGGCACTGCCACGTGCGAGTCTACGCGCGTTCGCGCGAGCGCGCTTTCAGGCGCGCCGCTTCCTTATCTGCCCTTTATCGTTGCTTCGTGGTCGCTTCGTGATTGCTTTCTTATCACCGCATCGCGCACTCAAAAACTGCCGACCAGCGAGCCCAGCACGATCACCACGGCCAGTGCGATCAGCGCGCCGACGATGCTCACCACCACCAGATCGCGATAGCTTTCGCGATGCGTGGAACCGCACACGGCCAGCAGCGTCACCACCGCGCCGTTGTGCGGCAG
>NZ_JAAGPN010000301.1:0-238 GCF_017104805.1 Paraburkholderia sp. Ac-20347
GAAAAAAAAAACCTCCCCCCCCCCCCCCCCCCCCCCCCCCCCCCCTCCCCCCCATACTGCCGCACTCAACAATGCCACCCACATCTCTTCTAGCGTCGCTCGACATCCCCGCGTCTTCGCTTTTGGACTCCCGTCCACCTCTTTATTGTGACATACTATCTCCCTTTCGACCCCACCCTCTCTCCGAGCTCACATCTTCTCTACCACCCCTGCCCCTACTTCCCACGCGCCTTCTCTC
>NZ_JAAGPN010000302.1:0-8953 GCF_017104805.1 Paraburkholderia sp. Ac-20347
CGCCGCCGCGCCGCAGATTGCGCTGCTGACGCTTCTCGGCGCGACGCTTGCGCGCGAGCGAGTCGGCCATACGCCGCGCGCGCTGCGAGCTCACCGTCGGCCCCGATTGCGGCGCGCTGCCATACGTGAAGGTGGTTTCGCCGCGATAGAGCGCGGCGAACTGCGCGCTGTTACGCGCGTTCTGGGCGCTGGCGCTGCGCTGCTGCGCGTCGGTGGCGCGTTGCGCGCCGGCGCTCGCCGCATCGTGCGCGGGATTGTGCGAAATGCGGCTCATCGTGGCTCCACGCGTATCAGAGCGGCACGGCGGCCTGCAGGATTTCGTTGGCGAAATGCAGCACGGCCGCGCACGAGAGCGGCGCGGCCACGACGATCGTGACCGTCACCGCGATGAGCTTGACCGCGTGCGACAGCGTCTGATCCTGCATCGACGTGATCGCCTGCAGAAATGACACGCCCAGCCCAACGACCGCCGCGACAATCACGGGCGGCAGCGAAACGGTGAGGCACAGCAACATGCCCTGCGTGGTGAAACGAACCAGCGTATCGGTATCCATAATCTCTCCGGCAAACTGCGCGCGCGGCATCAGCGATAAGTCATCACGAGGCCGTGTATGAGCGTCGACCAGCCGTCCATCACCACGAACAGCAGCAGCTTGAACGGGATCGCCACGTTGGTCGGCGTGACCTGGTTCAGACCCATCGCGAGCAGCACGTTGGCGATGATGAGATCGACCACGATGAAGGCGATGTAAAGCAGAAAGCCGATCTTGAACGCGTCGGTCAGCTCGCTCAGCGTGAAGGCGGGCGCGAGCACGATCAGGTCGTTTTCCTTGAGCGATTGCGCTTCTTCCTTGGGCCACACGACGCTCGCCGAGCGCAGGAAGAAGCGCTTTTCGCGCTCCTTCGCATGCTTGATCAGAAATGCGCGGAACGGTTCGCGCGCCGCGCCGAACGCCTGGATCAGCGCCTGCGAGGGCTGCGAGGCGAGCTGCTGGCCTTCGAGCGATTTGGCCGCTTCCATGCCGATCGGCGCCATCACGTAGATCGACACGAGCACGGCGATGCCGTTGAGCACCATGTTCGGCGGCACCTGCTGCACGCCGAGCGCGTTGCGCAACAGGCCGAGCACCACGACGATCTTCGCGTAGGACGTCACCACCATCGCCACGAACGGGAGCAGGCTGATCGTGACGACGACGAGCAGCAGCCCCGTGATATCACTGAACTGGACCATGCCGGTGCGCCATGCGGATGATTCGGATTCCCAGGTGTTCGCCAACGGTGACGAGCTCGCCATAGCCGATCGTCTGGCCGTGCGCGACGAGCCGAAGGCGCGCGTCGGCAACCGGCACGGGCAACTCGACCACGTAGCCCGGACCGAGCGTGGAAAGCTGTGCGAGCGGCAGCGCGACGGTGTCGATTTCGAATTGCACGGGCAGTTCGAGCTCGCCGATGTGGATCGGGTTGTCGGGTTGATCGACGGCGAGACCGGCGTCGGCGTTCGCCGGGTCAAGCTCTTCGGACATGTTCGGCTCCTTGAGGATGACGGGCGCTGGCCCGTCGAATGCGATTTCGGCGATCAGGCGCGCGAGCCCCGGCGTGCCCCACGCGGCCAGCGCGCGCGGACGCGCGGCGGATGCGGGTGGCGAATCGGGCGCGTCGGGCGGATCGTCTTCGTCGTAGAGGTGGCTTTCAAGCTTCTGCGGCGTATCGGATGCTGCGAGTGCCGCGAGTGAGGCCGCCGTCCACGAGGGAAACAGCGCGCGCAGCAGCACGTCGCCGACGTCGAGCGAGCGCAGCGTTTGCACGTCGAGCGGTTTCATGCCGACGATCAGGCTGCCGGGTAAGGCGAGCGAGGGAAAGTCGGGTGTCGGCGCGCCGGATGTCGGGTGGGTCTCCGGCGCGCGCAGGCGGGCGTCGATCAGATCGAGCGCGCGCGAGCACGCCGCGATGCGCAGCGTGTGAAGCGTGGGAGGCGTGAGAGGCGCAGCGTCGATCGGCATCGTGAAAGACAGCGCGATCTGCACGTCCGCCTGCAACGTCGCGCGCCGTACCGATACGAGGCGGGCGTCGCACGCCAGCGCGTCGCCGATGCGCGTGAGCATTGGTTCGAGCAGCACACCGGCGACGGCGTCGCGTAACGCGTGTTCGGCGGCGTCGTTGTGTGTGTCGGGCGCGTGGGCGCGCGCGGGGATCGCCACAATCGCGAGCGCAGGATACGCCTGCAAATCCAGCGCGATTCGCAACGAAGCGGGTTTGGATTCAGCGCCGTCGCGCGCGCTCAACGCAATCTCGACGATGGCGGGATCGGCGAAATTCGCTGCATGGATCTGCGTTCGACTCGCATCGATCACCTGCACATCGATCGTTTGCGCGCCGAGCTGAACGCATGCGAACGGCGCGAAGCGTGCATCGCCGATCGTGCGCGTGGCGCGTGCAGCCGCGCGGCTTAGCGCGGGCAACTGCAGCGGGCCGACCTGCGGCGCCTCGACCTGTGCATACGCACGGGTGCGTGACGGCTGCGAGCCGGTATCGGGCAGATCGACGGTGGCGGGTACCGCGAAGGGCGCGTTCATGCGTCGGTGAGGTCACCAGAATGTGAGTTCGATATCGCGGGGTTCGCCCCAGGCGCGCAATATCGCGTCCAGTTCGCGTTCGAGCAAACCGCTGTGCTCCAAGAGTAATTGCCTCGACTCCGGCGCCTGTGTATCGAACCGAAGCTGCAGCCGGAAACGCGAAAGCGAGAGGTACAGCGTGGTGTGCGGCAGCACGGCGGGGTCGATCGGCAACTCGATTTCCCAGTTGCCTGCTTCGGCCACGGCGGGGTCGCCGCAGAACGCGCCGATGTGGCGCGCGAGCGCCGCGAGCAGCGCGACCATGCGCTGCTGACGTACCAGAACGGCCGAGACGGCGGGCGCCGCCGCGTGCGCGATATGCGAACCGAGCGCGCTGCGCTGCTTCGTCAGGCCGGCGTCGGCGTCGCGATCGGGCGTGTCGTCGTGGGGCGCGGAGTCGTCGGCGTGGGCGAAGGGCGTGGGCGCGGCGGGAGCGTTGTCGCTGGCGTCATCGTCGTGCATTGTTCGCGTTGCGTCGGCGCTATCGTCTTGCGATGCCGCTTCGCGCGTGCGGGCATCGCGCGCGGGACGCCGCCACGCGCGACGGCCTTTGAGCAGCGCGGCGTAGTCGAAGTCGTCGGCGCTCGCGTCGTGCGGAGCGTCGCTGGAATCCGCCGAGCCCGGAATGATGCGCAGATGGCGCGAGCCGATATACGTCACGTCGCGCGCCTCAGATCGACACGCGGCCGAGCGGCTGCAACTCGACGTGCTCGCCGAGTTCCTGATACGAGTAGACGGCGAGCCAGCCGAGCCGCGCCTCGATCATGCGGCGCACGTAGCGGCGAATATCCATCGACGTGACGAGCGCCACGCCGTCGCGCGGCGCGGTGCCGACGAACGACTGAATGCGGTCGATCAGCAGCGTCGCTTCGTCGGGCGGCAGCGCGAGGAAATTGCCGGTCGGCGTTTGCTTGATCGCCTGGCGGATGTGCTGCTCGACCGGCATGTCGAACAGCACCGCGCAGAGCGTGCGCGCGCCGCGCGTGGCGCGATGCGCGATGAAGCGCGAGAGATCGCCGCGCACGTACTCGGTCAGCATCAGCATGTCCTTCTCTTTAGGCCCCCACGTAATGAGGCTTTCCATGATCGAGCGGACATTGCGGATCGAAATCTGTTCTTCCAGCAGACGGCGCAGCACATCGGCCATGCGTTGCGGCGGCAGCGCTTTTTGCGCCTCGGAAACGAGGCCAGGATAATCGGCGGCAAGCTGGTCGAGCATCCATTGCACTTCCTGAATGCCCAGAAAAAGCGGCGCGTGGCGACGCAGCAGCGCAACCGACGCGTGTGCGATGACCTGTTCCGCGCGCCAGACCGGCGTCTTCGCGGGCACGGCGCGTTCTTCGAGCCAATGCGTGGGCGTGCCGCTCGCGTCGATCGGCGGGCCGGATTCGCAGCGTTCGATGAGCGCGGCCCACGCGTTGGCGTCTTCGGGTGAGGCATCGGCGGCGGGCTGCACGAGCGCGGGCAGCATCACGCGTCCGGCGGGCAGTTGCAGCGTGAGTTGCGGCACGTCGTGCACGAGGATCTCGCAGGTGGACGCGGGCAGCGCCGCGTACGACCACATCGTGATGCCCGGAAACGGCAAGCCCAGTTCTTCCTGCAGGCGCGCGCGTTCCGCTTCGAACGATTTGTCGAGCGCGGGCATGGCGAGTCGCGCGACGAGATCGGGCGCGATACGCACGCCCAGCGGACAGGTGAATTGCGGCGGCCGCGACAGAATGGCGGGCACGTCCACCTTCGAACCCGAGCGCTGCATCGCATGCAGCGCCTCGCGTTCGTGCTCCTGTTTTTGCGGCTCCTTGCGCGAAAGACGCCACGCCGTGAAGGCGAGCGTGCCCGCGAGCAGCACGAAGAGCGCCGCGGGAAAACCGGGCACGGCCGCGAAACCGAGCAGCAGTACGGCGGCGAAATAGAGCGCGCGCGAACTCGAACCGAGCTGCCGGCCGATCTCGTCGCCGAGCGAGCTTTGCTTCGTCTGGCGCTCGTCGGCCACGCGCGTGATCATCACGCCGGCCGCGACCGAGAGCAGCAGCGAAGGAATCTGCGAGACCATTGCGTCGCCGACCGAGAGCACCGAAAAGCGGTTCGCCGCTTCGCCCGCGCTCATGCCGTGATACGCCACGCCCACCGCAATGCCCGCGACGATGTTGATCATCGTGATGATGAGCCCGGCGATGGCGTCGCCCTTGACGAACTTCATCGCGCCATCCATGCCGCCGTGCAACTGGCTTTCGACGGCGAGCGTCGCGCGCTTGCGCTTCGCTTCTTCGGCGGTCAGCAGGTTCGCGCGCAGATCGGCGTCGATGCTCATCTGCTTGCCGGGCAGCGCGTCGAGCGTGAAGCGCGCGCCCACTTCCGCCACGCGCTCCGAGCCCTTCGCGATCACGATGAACTGCACCGTCGTGATGATGACGAACACCACGAGCCCGACCACCAGATTGCCGCCCACCACCAGTTCGCCGAAGCTCTCGATGATATGACCGGCTTCCGCGTGCAGCAGAATCGATTTCGTCGACGCGATATTCAGCGAGAGACGATAGAGCGTGGTGAACAGCAGCAGCGAGGGAAACGCGGAGAGCGACACCGCATCGGGAATATAGATCGTCACCATCAGCAGCGTCACGCTGATCGTGATGTTCACGCCGAGCAGCACGTCGATCACCGCGGGCGGCAGCGGCAGGATCATCAGCGAGATGATCGCGACGATCAGCGCGACGATGCCGACTTCGCCACCGGCGGGCAGTCTGAGCGATTTGAACATGATGGTGGCGGGCTCCGGGCGGCGTTTTACTGGGGATCAGTGCAGCGGATCACTGCAACGGATTACTGCAGCGGCGTGGCGTCGCGATCGGACGCGGGCGCATCCTTGCGCGCGCCGATGGCGTCCACCCAGCGCAGGATGGCGGCGACGGTTTCAAACAGCTCCTCGGGAATGGGTTCGTCCACGCCGATCTTGTAGAGCGCGCGCGCGACGGGCGGATTGCCGACGATCGGCACGCCGCTTTCATGCGCGGCGCGGCGCAGCAACATGGCATGGTCGTCCATGCCCTTGGCGATCACGCGCGGCAGCGGATGTTCGGCGGGCGCGTAGCGCACGGCCACCGCGTAGTGCGTGGGATTCACGACCATCATGTTCGCGAGCCCGACCTTCGCGGTCGGCGGCGGCGAGTTCAGAATCTCGCGCGCGAGACGGCGGCGCTCGCCCTTGATACGCGGATCGCCTTCCTGATTCTTGTGCTCGCGTTTGACCTCGTCCTTCGACATCTTCATCTTCTTGAGAAACATGAATTGCTGAAGCTTGACGTCGGCGGCGCCGATCAGCACGAACACGGCGGACGCGACCATCAGCAGCTTGAGCAGCATGTCCCAGAACATGCGCGTGAGGCCCGGCAACGGTTGATACAGCGAGCCGACGATCAGCGGAAAGAGCCACTTGATGGTCATCCACATCACGGCGAAGATGATGGCCGCTTTTACCACCATTTTTACGGACTCGATCACGGTGCGGATCGAGAATATGCGCTTCAGACCCGAGCCCGGGCTGACGGCGTTCAGGTTCGGCGTGACCGGTTTGGTCGCGATCTGCAGGCCGACCTGGCCGATGCCCGCCGCGACCGCCGCCAGTGCCGCCGCGCACGCAATCGGCGCGCTCGCCTTGAGCGCGAGGCCGCCGATCGTGTAGAGCTGCGTCTGCATGTTCACGATCGAGTGATCGCCATGCACGAAGTCGAGCGCGAGCGTCATCACCGCGCGAAAGATGTCGCTGAGCTGGCCCGCGCTGGCCGCGAGCAGCACGACGACGGCCGCCATCGAAATGGCGTCGGTGAGGTCGCTGCTGCGCGAGACCTGGCCTTCCTTGCGCGCGTCCTTGAGTTTTTTCGCGGTGGGTTGTTCGGTCTTTTCTTCGCTCATACGGCGGCAGGATCGTGATTCGCCGCAAGGGCGCGGGTGGGGTGACGATAGCCCTGGCGCTCGCCAGACGCGGCACGCGGTGCGAAGGCATTGCGCGTGGTGCGAATCACGGGCGCCGCTTTCGTCGACGATGAATGACGCCTGCGAGCGCGATGCGCCCCGCCATCGGGCCGCTTCGCATCCCCGGTCCCATCTTCGCCTGCTGCGCGGGGCAGCGCGCAAGCGGTTGCTAATGTGCCCACATCGAGCGCCGGCCGCACGGCGCGCATGTTTCCCGACCCGGGCCGCGCCCCACGGCACGCCCGCCCAACCAGGAGCAACACGCCATGTCCGCGAGCACGCCGGAATATCTGAACTGCAGCCCCGACGTGGTCGGCGGCCTGATCGAAACCGTTTCGACCGCGCTGCTCGGCGACTTCCCGAAAGTCCAGGCCGATCCCTACGACATCGAACTCGTGCTCGACGCGCTGCGCGTGCTGCGTCCGCGCGTCACCGAGATCGACACGCTCGAAGGCATTCTGCACATGGTGCGCGGCCACTGGGACGATGCGATCCACGTGCTGCGTCAGGTCGGCGAAAACGCGCCGCGCTTCGGCTATGCGCGCGCGCTGCTCGCGTTCTGCCTCTCCGCGAAGGGCGATCCCGACTGGAAGCAGGAAGCCGCGCAGGCGATGGCGCTGAATCCCTCGCGCGATACGCAGCATCTGGTGCGTGCGCTGGAGGCTCGCGACGATCTCATCAACGCGATTCGCACGAAGCGTTCTGGCGGCCAGTTCGTCACGCCGACGTCGGTGGACGAACTCGCGACGTTCACCGATGAAATCGATGCGGAGCCTGCGCACGCAGCGGCGTCGCAATCGACGTCGCAAACAGCATCGCAAACACCCGCACAAGCGCCCGCGATCGAAACGTCTTTCCTGCGCGCCTGATTCGTCCGCGTGCGCGGCAGCCCAGTTCCACGGAGCAGCAGATGAGCATAGATCCGACCAGTCAGGCCATGCAGGCCTCGCTCGAACAGATGGCGGACGGCGCGTCGTCAACGGGCGGCGCGGGCGGCACCCCGCAGGCGCTCGCCGACAAGTTCCAGTCGATGATGCAGCAGTCGCCCATGAGCGCGCCCGCCGCGCCGGAAAACGACGGCACGGCGGTGGCATCGAAGCTCGTCGCCGCGCAGGACGCCGAGCTGCAGCAGACCGTCAACGACGCGCTGCAGCTCGCCCAGCAAGCGCCCACGCTGTCGATGAACGAGATGAGCGCGGGCACGATTCGCATGACGCTCGAACTCGCCAGCACGCAGCTCGATCTCGAAGCGAAGATGGGCGTGGTCGATTCGTCGAAATCGGCCATCGAAACGCTGATGAAGAATCAGTGATCGCAAGGCGCTAGCGCCTCGCCGCTTTCAACACGTTTTATGCCGCAATCCGCCGCCGTTTGCGGCTCTCCTCACGGAGTCCCTGTGACCTCGAATCTCCAAGCGCGGCGTCTTCGGCGTGCGGCGCTCGCGGGCGCGTTCGCGCTGTGCGCGCTGCTCGCGGGCTGCAAGAAGGAGCTGTACGGCAATCTGTCCGAGCAGGACGTCAACGAGATGCTCGTGGCGCTGCTCGAACGCGGCGTCGATGCGCACAAGGACAGCAACGACGGCGGCAAGACCTGGTCGCTCGACGTCGACGACGGCCAGCTCGCGCGCGCGATGGAAGTGCTGCGCGCGCGCGGCCTGCCGCACAAGCGCTATGACGATCTCGGCGATCTCTTCAAGAAGGACGGTCTCGTGTCCACGCCGACCGAGGAGCGCGTGCGCTTCATCTACGGCATGTCGCAGGAACTGTCCTCCACGCTCTCGAAGATCGATGGCGTGATCGACGCGCGCGTGCAGATCGTGCTGCCGAATAACGATCCGCTCGCGCAGACGATCAAGCCTTCGTCGGCGGCGGTGTTCATCAAGTATCGGCGCGATTCCGATGTCAGCGCGCTCGTGCCGCAGATCAAGACGCTCGTGATGCACAGCGTCGAAGGGCTCACGTACGACCAGGTGAGCGTGACGGCGGTGCCTGCCGATCCGGTGCAGATCGAATCCGCGTCGCCTTCGGGCATGCCGGGCTGGCTGCCGGGAGCGCTCGCGGGCGTGGCGATTGTCGTTGCCGCCTTGTTGCTGATGCTCGCGCGGCGCATGCTCACCGGCGTGCAGACGCGCGGCGAAGGTCATGGCGATGCGGCTGCCGAAGCCGGTGGTGGTGCGGGTGGTGCAAGCTCGACGCAACTGGGCGCCATCGTGCGGAACCTGCTCGCCCGCGTGCGCAAGCCGGGCCAGGCGCGCGGTGCGTGATCTCGTGCGCGAGCGGCCCGGCGCCGCGGCGCAGACGCTGCCGTTCCGGCGCGCCTCGCCGGTGCTGCACGCCTGGCAGCGCACTGTCCATACTACCACCGTA